>NZ_JBQHRN010000092.1:0-317 GCF_052066735.1 Clostridium sp. HCP1S3_C6 | reverse complement strand
TTTCTATGGAGAAATCTAGTAAAGCAAGAAGCTTTCTAGTACAAAAAAATCATAGTAATGATTTCTTATAATAAGGAAATGATTTTTAACTTACTGTTCAATTTTGAGAGATTAAATCTCTTAAAATGAGGGCTTATAGCTCAGCTGGTTAGAGCGCACGCCTGATAAGCGTGAGGTCGATGGTTCGAGTCCATTTAAGCCCACCATGTTCTTTGAAAATTGCACATATATATTGTTTGTATAAATACAACAAGCCAAGAAATATTCTTTGTAAATTTGTTTAGACAATTTATTGTTTAAATATTATACTTAATTAC
>NZ_JBQHRN010000091.1:0-319 GCF_052066735.1 Clostridium sp. HCP1S3_C6 | reverse complement strand
AGAAACAAAAGTGAAAAAGGGAAAAGAAATTACAACAACATTTGAGTGGATAACAAGCATTGAAATTACAGAAAAAAATGCAGTTAAACTAGCCGGAGCCGGAAGGAAACGATGGAAAATCGAAAATCAGGGATTTAACAGGCAAAAGAAGTGGCAAGGTAATATAGAACATGCATGTAGTCATAATGCAAATGCTCAAAAATGCCATTATTTGATGGAACAGATAGCTGATTTTATAAAGCAGCTTTATGAATATTTTTTCTTAAATAAAAATGAGATAAAAAAGAAACAAAAAAATATATCCTCTGATTTGTTAGCC
>NZ_JBQHRN010000090.1:0-325 GCF_052066735.1 Clostridium sp. HCP1S3_C6 | reverse complement strand
CTTTTTTAACTTTTGTGAAAGACGTAAAAATGCTTTGCTTTCGCAATCTTGTTTTATTTCCTCATCACTAAGTTTTTTTGCTGAATACTCAGCATCATTTTCAATAGGTTCCGTTGCTATACTTGCTACAAGATTATTTCCAAAATATATTTTGGCTTCTAAAACGCTTCGGTGATATCTTGTATATTCCTCAGTTGTTCCACGATTATAGCATCTTTCAAGATAATTATCATTTTTCTTTTGAAGACCTTCATCGAGCTCTGTTCCATCAACTATAACAAGCCATTTTTTAAATACTTTTGCATCATTAAATGTCTTTCTTCGA
>NZ_JBQHRN010000089.1:0-339 GCF_052066735.1 Clostridium sp. HCP1S3_C6 | reverse complement strand
GCTTTGCTTAAAGCCAATCTCCACAGGAGATAATTAAGAATTATTGTGTTTTGGCCCAAAGTATTTATGCTATTAGGTCTTATGTAAAATTTGGTGTAAGCGTTGAAATATAGAGCTTGTCCACCCACATAAATATAAATTAAAATTTTTGCGACGAAGGAGCAAAAATGTCCTGAATTCTTAATTAAGCCGAGCGTATCGGCGACGGCTGACTTAATTCTTAATTCCTTAATTAGGCTGCAAATGTAGCTAAGAAATTAATAATTAATAATTAAGTGGCTTTTACGCTTTGCTTAAAGCCAATCTCCACAGGAGATAATTAAGAATTATTGTGTTTTG
>NZ_JBQHRN010000088.1:0-344 GCF_052066735.1 Clostridium sp. HCP1S3_C6 | reverse complement strand
TGGAGATGCTCAATATTATGGATATAGAAAAATAACACATTATTTAAGACGTACATATAATTTAGTTATTAATTTCAAAAAGGTATACAGGCTTTGTAAAGAATTAGACGTTCTTAGAGATCAAAGAAAAACATATCCTAAAGCTAAAAGAATATTGGCTTCTAATAGGACTGTTACTGCTTCAAATCAGGTATGGGAAATTGATATAAAATATGGATATGTTCAAGGAGAAAATAAGTTTTTCTATACTTTAAATGTAATAGATGTATTTGATAGAAGCATTATTGATTATCATATGGGACTACATTGTGAAGGAAAGGATGCTGCAGCCCTTATAAGACGTT
>NZ_JBQHRN010000087.1:0-351 GCF_052066735.1 Clostridium sp. HCP1S3_C6 | reverse complement strand
AAAAAAGGCATATCCTAGACTTCCTATTTGTATACTTGCAGATGGACTTTATGTGTCTGAAAAAGTAATTAATAGATGCAAAGAATATAACTGGGACTATATAATTCGTTATAAAGAAGGCTCAGCATCAAGTATAGCACAAGAATATAATGCTATTCCAGAAAAGACAAAGACAGAAAATGCTGAGTTTGCAAATGAGATTATTTATAAAGATGGAACTGTAAATGTATTAAAATATACAGAAACAAAAGTGAAAAAGGGAAAAGAAATTACAACAACATTTGAGTGGATAACAAGCATTGAAATTACAGAAAAAAATGCAGTTAAACTAGCCGGAGCCGGAAGGAAACG
>NZ_JBQHRN010000086.1:0-367 GCF_052066735.1 Clostridium sp. HCP1S3_C6 | reverse complement strand
AGAAACAAAAGTGAAAAAGGGAAAAGAAATTACAACAACATTTGAGTGGATAACAAGCATTGAAATTACAGAAAAAAATGCAGTTAAACTAGCCGGAGCCGGAAGGAAACGTTGGAAAATAGAAAATCAAGGATTTAACAGACAAAAGAAGTGGCAAGGAAATATAGAACATGCGTGTAGCCATAATGCAAATGCTCAAAAATGCCACTATTTAATGGAACAGATAGCGGATTTTATAAAGCAACTTTATGAATACTTTTTCTTAAATAAAAATGAGATAAAAAAGAAACAAAAAAATATATCCTCTGATTTGTTAGCCAGTATTTGCAAACAACTAACAGCAGAAGATATATCAATAATTGATATG
>NZ_JBQHRN010000085.1:0-374 GCF_052066735.1 Clostridium sp. HCP1S3_C6 | reverse complement strand
TCTGTATAACTTTTTACTTTCCTTCCCATCTGTAGACACTTCCTTTATTTCTTTTATTATATCACTTAAAAAAACTACATGTCCGTGTCTACACTTCTATACTAACACCATTCAAATTCATTTATTTTAAAACATTCATCCTCTAAAATCCTATGAAATGATTCGACATGGGCATTCTTGTTAGGTGTTTTTACAGGATTCTTTCATGTTCAATATTCAAATTGGCACATGTTTCTTCAAATATATGACTAATAAATTGTGGGCCATTATCACTTCTTATAACAGGTTTTTCTGCACTTTCTATAAATAGATTTCGCTTAATAAGACAACGTCTTATAAGGGCTGCAGCATCCTTTCCTTCACAATGTAGTCCC
>NZ_JBQHRN010000084.1:0-405 GCF_052066735.1 Clostridium sp. HCP1S3_C6 | reverse complement strand
AACATATGTTAAATCGCTTACTACTATTTCTAAATCTTCTCTGTCATTAAATTCTCTATGTACAACATTATCAATTTTTTCCTCATTACATTTAGATTTATGTACTTTATATTGTTTTACAGTATAATTTGAAATCAACCTATATTTCTTCATTATTTGGTGTATTTTTCTTCTTGAAGCTATTATATCTTGCTTTTTCAGTTCAACTTTTATTTTTCTTGTTCCATAGTTATTTTTACTTTCTCTAAATATTGAAATAACTGCAATTTCAAGTTTAGTATTACATACTCTAATTTTTTTTTTATAATATACTAAACTTCTAGGAATATTTAAAACTCTGCACATTGCGCTGATACTGTACTTTTCTTTATTAGACAATATTATTTCTATTTTCGTGCCATTATC
>NZ_JBQHRN010000083.1:0-405 GCF_052066735.1 Clostridium sp. HCP1S3_C6 | reverse complement strand
TACAAATGGCTTTATTGAACGTTCTGCTGCATTATTATCAATTTCTAAAGAACCATCTTCTAATATATTCTTCATTGTTGGAACTGTTTTTTGAGCATATTCTAATGCTTTACCGAGAGGACTTCTTGGAAGTGCATCTTTGATTTCTGTATTTATATACTTTTCAAAATTTTCTAAAATCGGTGATAACTTCTTAAGCCTTATTTCATAACGTTTGGTCTTATGTCAATATTTTGGATACAACAAGTCAAACTTTTTTATGCTGTACTTCTTGTTAATAATGCACATTACTTTGTAACCGTCAAAGATTTCACGTCTACATAAATTATGATTCTCCTTGTAAAATTAAGTGAATAATGATTTTACAGGAGGATTTTTATGTATAAGAAATTAAACAATAAAGAA
>NZ_JBQHRN010000082.1:0-409 GCF_052066735.1 Clostridium sp. HCP1S3_C6 | reverse complement strand
TGGACAAGCTCCATATTTCAACGCTTACACCAAATTTTACATAAGACCTAATAGCATAAATACTTTGGGCCAAAACACAATAATTCTTAATTATCTCCTGTGGAGATTGGCTTTAAGCAAAGCGTAAAAGCCACTTAATTATTAATTATTAATTTCTTAGCTACATTTGCAGCCTAATTAAAGAATTAAGAATTAAGTCAGCCTTCGCCGATACGCTCGGCTTAATTAAGAATTGAGGATATTTTTGCTCCTTCGTCGCAAAGATTTTAATTATATTGATGTGGTTGGACAAGCTCCATATTTCAACGCTTACACCAAATTTTACATAAGACCTAATAGCATAAATACTTTGGGCCAAAACACAATAATTCTTAATTATCTCCTGTGGAGATTGGCTTTAAGCAAAGCG
>NZ_JBQHRN010000081.1:0-443 GCF_052066735.1 Clostridium sp. HCP1S3_C6 | reverse complement strand
TTCTTGGAGATAAAGAAAAGGAGTATCTGCCTCATTATGTAACGCTAAATGAATATTTAGAACGATTAAATCCTAAAGAACTTGAAAATATTCAGCATGATATAGTGTACCAAATGATTCGAAGAAAGACATTTAATGATGCAAAAGTATTAAAAAAATGGCTTGTTATAGTTGATGGAACAGAGCTTGATGAAGGTCTTCAAAAGAAAAATGATAATTATCTTGAAAGGTGCTATAATCGTGGAACAGCTGAGGAATATACAAGATATCACCGAAGCGTTTTGGAAGCCAAAATATATTTTGGAAATAATCTTGTAGCAAGTATAGCAACTGAACCTATTGAAAATGATGCTGAGTATTCAGCAAAAAAACTTAGTGATGAGGAAATAAAACAAGATTGCGAAAGCAAAGCATTTTTACGTCTTTCACAAAAGTTAAAAAAG
>NZ_JBQHRN010000080.1:0-444 GCF_052066735.1 Clostridium sp. HCP1S3_C6 | reverse complement strand
GTAAGCGTCAAAAATTTCACGTATTTTAACTATAAATATCTGATGATAAAATAAACTCAGATAGTAAAAATGCTTACTGTCTGAGTTACAATTTAATATTTATTTTGAAGATTTAAGTTTCAATTCCTCTGGAATTGTATCGGACCAAGGCATCAATTCTAATAATAAATCTTTTTCTATAATTTCCATATTTGATAAATGATCAAATAAATAAATTAAGTACCTTTCTATTTTTAGATTATTAGCTTTAGCTGTCTCTATCATACTATATATCGTTGCACTTGCCCTTGCTCCTTTTGCAGTATTAGCAAATAGCCAATTTTTTCGGCCAATTACAAATGGCTTTATTGAACGTTCTGCTGCATTATTATCAATTTCTAAAGAACCATCTTCTAATATATTCTTCATTGTTGGAACTGTTTTTTGAGCATATTCTAATGCTTT
>NZ_JBQHRN010000079.1:0-448 GCF_052066735.1 Clostridium sp. HCP1S3_C6 | reverse complement strand
AGTTGTATGTTTTCTGCAAATCTTTAGGCATTTTTACAACTCCTCTATAATTTTAGACATAAAAAAAAAGAGTGCAAATCATGGATACCGTCCCATGCTGACCAACGCTAGGTTAACCCACCTGCTGGGGAACGTGGGTGCACTCAATTCCCACTTTGCTTGTAAATAATGATCTAAAGCTAGACTAGAAAACGAGGTAATGATATCCTTTCCTCACACTTAATATAACATCTAAATGTATCGTATGCAATAAAAATATCTCATGAAATTATTTAAAATACAGCATAAAAACAAGTTTAAGAAGATTTTTTCACTTACAAACACGTAAATGTGCCTGATCATCAGCTGGTTGCCATATTGTTAATTTTAATTAAATAACAAAAAAAAGAGTCACCTTTGGGAAGGCGACTCAAAGAAAGTTATTCTTAGTATCCAGTTCCCCAGGTAT
>NZ_JBQHRN010000078.1:0-451 GCF_052066735.1 Clostridium sp. HCP1S3_C6 | reverse complement strand
TCAGCGATTGGGGTGAAGTCGTAACAAGGTAGCCGTAGGAGAACCTGCGGCTGGATCACCTCCTTTCTATGGAGAAATCTAGTAAAGCAAGAAGCTTTCTAGTACAAAAAAATCATAGTAATGATTTCTTATAATAAGGAAATGATTTTTAACTTACTGTTCAATTTTGAGAGACCATAAAGGTATCTCATATTGTTCTTTGAAAATTGCACATATATATTGTTTGTATAAATACAACAAGCCAAGAAATATTCTTTGTAAATTTGTTTAGACAATTTATTGTTTAAATATTATACTTAATTACGAAGTTTATAATGCATAATTGCATTAATAAACGAGTAAAAGGTCAAGCTACAAAGGGCGCATGGTGAATGCCTTGGCATCAGGAGCCGATGAAGGACGTGATAAGCTGCGATAAGCTTCGGGTAGGCGCACATAGCCAGAGATCCGA
>NZ_JBQHRN010000077.1:0-460 GCF_052066735.1 Clostridium sp. HCP1S3_C6 | reverse complement strand
GGATGAGTTCCCGAGTGGCCAAAGGGGGCAGACTGTAAATCTGTTACGTTTCGTTTCGATGGTTCGAATCCATCCTCATCCACCATTTTTATTGGGCGCATAGCTCAGCTGGGAGAGCATCTGCCTTACAAGCAGAGGGTCACAGGTTCGAGCCCTGTTGTGCCCACCAATAAAAATTAATATAATAAGGCTAAAAAATATGCTGGCATGGCTCAATGGTAGAGCAGCTGACTTGTAATCAGCAGGTTGTAGGTTCGATTCCTATTGCCAGCTCCATTTGGATGAGTTCCCGAGTGGCCAAAGGGGGCAGACTGTAAATCTGTTACGTTTCGTTTCGATGGTTCGAATCCATCCTCATCCACCATTTTTATTGGGCGCATAGCTCAGCTGGGAGAGCATCTGCCTTACAAGCAGAGGGTCACAGGTTCGAGCCCTGTTGTGCCCACCAATAAAAATTAAT
>NZ_JBQHRN010000076.1:0-479 GCF_052066735.1 Clostridium sp. HCP1S3_C6 | reverse complement strand
AAAAATCAGAATTACAGTAGTTGGGAGGAAGAATAAATGAAAGTATGGGAAATTTGTAAGAAAGAAAATGTAGGAAAAATGTATAAGGATAATAACGGTGATAAATGGGAAGTTACCAAATGGGAAGATAGTAAAGGTATTCATAAAGAGTATGATATAAAATGCGTAAAAAACAGAAGATACATAACAGATGATTTGTTTTTAAGTGAAATTATAAAAATGGATTTTGAAGAAGTTGTAGATTGGGGCAAAGTCTCAGTAGACACAAAGATATTAATTTCAGGTGATAATAAAGATTGGGATAGAAGACACTTTGCAAAATATGAAGATGGGAAAATATACACATGGATTGATGGATGCACTTCTTTTACAACCAACCAAACTACTTCGTGGAAATATGCAAAGTTATATAAAGAGGAGGAAGAATAAATGAAAACTATTAATATAATAATTGAAAATTTCATAAATAAAGCTGAAAA
>NZ_JBQHRN010000075.1:0-598 GCF_052066735.1 Clostridium sp. HCP1S3_C6 | reverse complement strand
AAATGTAAATCCTGAAGCTACAGCTTGTCCACCCCTACAATATATAATTAAAATTTTTACGACGAAGGAGTAAAAATGTCCTCAATTATTAATTAAGCCAAGCGTATCGGCGATGACTGACTTAATTCTTAATTATTAATTAACCAAAGTTGCAAGTGATAAAGAATAGAAAGTGAAAAGAAATAAATATTTGAGACCACATTAAAAAAGTAGCAAAGATATCTTATTTTTGCATAAAAAAAAACAGCTAATGCTGTTTTTTCTACTTACCTAGCAACGTCCTACCCTCCCACACAGTCCCCCATGCAGTACTATCGGCGCTATAGAGCTTAACTGTCCTGTTCGGAATGGAAAGGAGTGTTTCCTCTATGCCATAATCACTAGATTAAAATTTATATCTTTTAAATATAAATGGTGCGCCATCACAGGTTCGAACTGTGGACACCCTGATTAAGAGTCAGGTGCTCTACCAACTGAGCTAATAGCGCATATTACCTGGCAACGTCCTACCCTCCCACACAGTCCCCCATGCAGTACTATCGGCGCTATAGAGCTTAACTGTCCTGTTCGGAATGGAAAGGAGTGTTTCCTCTACGCC
>NZ_JBQHRN010000074.1:0-612 GCF_052066735.1 Clostridium sp. HCP1S3_C6 | reverse complement strand
TCAGCGATTGGGGTGAAGTCGTAACAAGGTAGCCGTAGGAGAACCTGCGGCTGGATCACCTCCTTTCTATGGAGAAATCTAGTAAAGCAAGAAGCTTTCTAGTACAAAAAATCATAGTAATGATTTCTTATAATAAGGAAATGATTTTTAACTTCTGTTCAATTTTGAGAGATTTTTATGATTTCTCATTTAATGTGGGGGTATAGCTCAGCTGGGAGAGCACCTGCCTTGCACGCAGGGGGTCAAGGGTTCGAATCCCTTTATCTCCACCACATATGGGCTTATAGCTCAGCTGGTTAGAGCGCACGCCTGATAAGCGTGAGGTCGATGGTTCGAGTCCATTTAAGCCCACCATGTTCTTTAAAAATTGCATATATATTGTTTGTATAAATACAACAAGCCAAGAAATATTCTTTGTAAATTTGTTTAGGCAATTTATTGTTTAAATATTATACTTAATTACGAAGTTTATAGTGCATAATTGCATTAATAAACAAGTAAAAAAGGTCAAGCTACAAAGGGCGCATGGTGAATGCCTTGGCATCAGGAGCCGATGAAGGACGTGATAAGCTGCGATAAGCTTCGGGTAGGCGCACATAGCCAGAGATCCGA
>NZ_JBQHRN010000073.1:0-650 GCF_052066735.1 Clostridium sp. HCP1S3_C6 | reverse complement strand
ATGGTACAGGATACGGAATAGTCACTCATGATTGGATTACTAAAAATTGGTGGGGTGATCATACTGATCCATACGGATATTTAGCACAGTGGGGCATCAATAAGGCGCAACTAGCACAAGACTTGCAGACAGGATTGCCAGAAGATGGTTCAGAAACAATTGTAAACCCTGGCAAGCCGAACGCACCAAAATATAAAGTTGGGCAAAATATCCGATTCACTACTATATACAAAAATCCAGATGCACCAATCAACGAGCATCTCAATGCTAACACTCTTTGGACCCAAGTTGGCACGATTACTCAAAAATTAGATGGTCGTAAAAACTTGTATCGTATCGAAAACAGCGGCAAACTTTTAGGTTATGCAAACGATGGAGATATTGCAGAATTGTGGGAAAATAGCAAGCCGACACCTGCAAAAACATTTACTATCGGAGTAAATGAAGGTATTGTTCTTCGCAACGGTGCGCCAAACTTGTCAGCGCCTGTATATGGAATTTGGCCAAAAGGTGCACAATTTAGATATGATTCTGTTCATGTGGCAGACGGCTATGTATGGCTAGGTGGAACAGATTCAAACGGAGCAAGAATTCATATTCCTGTTGGCCCAAATGATGGAAATCCATCGAATACCTGGGGAACTGGATAC
>NZ_JBQHRN010000072.1:0-697 GCF_052066735.1 Clostridium sp. HCP1S3_C6 | reverse complement strand
TGGATCTTGATTGCTTACAGCATTCTTTACGGCCTGAAGAGCCAAATCAGCATCAATAGTTTTAGACATATGCCAACCAACAATTTTAGCACTGCAACAATCAAAAACAGAGGCTAGATAACACCATCCATCTTTAAGTGTATAAATATAAGTTATATCAGTAAGCCACTTCTTATTTATGGTTTCAGCTGAGAAATCGCCTTTAATAATATTTTCTTTTTGCACAGTTTTATTTTTGGATTGGCATGAAGGCTTCCATTTCTTCACCACAATTGACTTTATACCAAGCTTTTTCATTCTTCTTTGAACACGTTTTAAGCTAATAGAAAGCCCTTTGTTTTCTAATATTTTATGAATTTTAGGTGCCCCGTAACGCCTTTTAGAGGCTGTATATTCATTAATTATTTCCTGGTCTAATGTTTTATTTTCTTGTTCATATCTGGACGGTTTTCGGTGAAGATGCTTATAGTAAGCAGCCCTACTTATTTTAAGAACATTACACATGGTTTTAATATCAAATTTCTTATGAGTTTTCTTAGAATAGTAACCTTTGAATTTATCGATAAATTTATAGATTTCTTCTATTTTGTTGTTGCGAATATGGAGAGTGCTTTTTTTAATATTTCATTTTCCTGTTCCAATTTAGCCATTCTTTTTTTCATTGCTTTAATTTCTGCATCATTATTAGAAATATTAT
>NZ_JBQHRN010000071.1:0-708 GCF_052066735.1 Clostridium sp. HCP1S3_C6 | reverse complement strand
TCAATTACTGGAAATTCATATCGTTTAAAGGATCATATGAATTTCGAAGAAGAATAAAAAAACTACATTCTTAAATGATCAAAAATTTACATGATTAACTTGACATTTATACTTTTCGTTATTATTAATATCATTAAGAAGCTTTTTTATCTCATTGTTAAGGTCATTAATTCCATCTGACATTTCTTTATTTTTCTGTGATAGATAACACCTGAAAATAGATTAATTCTAGTATAACATAAATTACAACTAATTATAATTTGAATAATAAAAATGGCCTAGATTACTCTAAGCTTTTTCTAAGTAAGTGTTTTCATAAAATAAAAACATGTCTATTCTTAATTTTTTAATAAATATTTCTTTATTGTTTGTAATCCCTTAAACAGGTCAATACTCATTTCCACAAGGAGATGAGTGGGGATGCAGAAGATTATTATGGGACAGTGACAATCCCTTAAACAGGTCAATACTCATTTCCACCTAGCAAATGACAGGGATTTTAAACTTATCCGAGAGGTTTGTGACAATCCCTTAAACAGGTCAATACTCATTTCCACGCAATAAAATGGGCTATGACATTCGGAGAAGAATATGATCGTGACAATCCCTTAAACAGGTCAATACTCATTTCCACAGCAACCATTTTTTTCGCCCTCAAAGCCCCTATTCATGCGGGTTGATTTTTCAATTTCCAAAACCTATTCTTTA
>NZ_JBQHRN010000070.1:0-717 GCF_052066735.1 Clostridium sp. HCP1S3_C6 | reverse complement strand
TGTTGGTGTCAATATAAATTCCCCGAAAAAGGGAAAGAAAATTCCCCACCTTTGGGTATAATTAATTCAAGATTATTTTTTTATAATCCATTTAATTTTTCTTGTCGTTGTTTCATTCTATAACTTTCACCATCAATTACAACAAAATTACAATGATGAATGAATCTATCAAGTATTGCTGTCGCTAAAACGGGATCATAAAATATTTTTCCCCATTCATCAAATTTTTTATTTGAAGTAACAATAATAGAACCATTTTCATATCTTTTTGAAATAATTTCATAAAAATCATCAATATTATTTTGTGAAAGTTTTTTTAGCCCTAGTTCATCTAAAATTAGTAGATCCGGATTAACGTATTTGTTGATTTTCTTCATGTATGAATTATCTGCTCTAGACATATATAATTCTTCTAACATCTGATTTACAGTAGTAAATAATACGCTATATCCTTGGGAAATTGCATTAATACCAATAGCTATTGATAAATGAGTTTTACCAGTACCAGAAGGCCCGATAAAAGCAATATTTTCCTTGTTTCTAATAAATTCACATGTAGCTAAATTATAGATTTCTTTTTTGTTTAAATTAGGTTGATAATTAAAATTATATTCTTCAATTGTTTTATGATTAGGAAATTTAGCATTATGCATTTTTTTTGCTCTGGCATTCGTCACGCGATTAGCTGTTTCATCATTAAGTAATAATTCAAAAAAC
>NZ_JBQHRN010000069.1:0-1053 GCF_052066735.1 Clostridium sp. HCP1S3_C6 | reverse complement strand
GTTGAAGTTTTAATTAAGCTGCAAATCTAGCTCTGAAATTAAGAATTAATAATTAAGTGGCTTTTTTGCTATGCTTAAAAGCCAATCTCCATAGGAGATAATTAAGAATTGTTATAGCTAAACCCAAAGCATTAGCATAATTAGGTTTTATATAGGATTTAGTGTAAGCGTTGAAATTGTAGCTTGTCCACTCATATATGTAAAATTAAAATTTTTGCGAGGCAAGGAGCAAAAATGTCCTGAATTCTTAATTATTAATCCTTAATTATTAATTACCAAAGTTATAAGTGATAAATGATAAAAAAGCTTAATTAAACAAATATTTGAGTCTAACCTTAAAATCAAGTGATTAAAAAAGTGCAAATTGTTAATACTTAAAATAAAAGCATAAATGAGGTAATAAAATGAAAAATAACATCATATTAGAGAAGTCCTTTGATTTTTCCATAGATATTATAAATTTGTATAAAAATATGATTAACAATAAAGAATATGTTTTATCAAAACAACTTTTAAGATCAGCTACAAGTATAGGTGCTAATATGAATGAAGCAATTAAATCATACAGTAAGAAAGACTTTTTATATAGATGTGTTATTGCTTTTAGAGAAGCTGGCGAAACAGAATATTGGCTAAACTTACTTTTTAGAGGTAATTTTATAGATGAAACAGAACATATTGAATTAATTGAAAAATGTAATGAAATAATAAGAATACTAAATTCTATAATAATTACTACTAAATCATCTTTAAAAAGAGAAAAAATAAACAAACAAATTGAATATAATATTAGAGATATAGAAAACTAATGATTATTTGTACTATATAAAAGAACTTGGTCACTCATTACAGGATATCCTATCTCTTTTGCAAGTTTAAGTGTAAGCCTTGAAATTTTAGCTTGGCCACTCATGTAATATAAAATTAAAATTTTTGCGACGCAGGAGTAAAAATATCCTCAATTCTTAATTATTAATCCTTAATTATTAATTAACCTAATTTATAAATGATGAAAAATAGAAAGCTTAATAATACAAATATTTGATCCCACAC
>NZ_JBQHRN010000068.1:0-1389 GCF_052066735.1 Clostridium sp. HCP1S3_C6 | reverse complement strand
TCCACCAAATAATATACATATAATTATTTTTATATTCTTTTTATTAAATTCCACAAAAAAGCCTCCTTACAAATAAAATATCATATTAACAAAAATTATATTTAAAAATAACAAATATTCCAAGTAAAATTTTAATATATTCTTCACATTTATTTAAATTATTTTATGTAAAATTATGGTAATATTAATTAGAGCAATTTTTTTGGAGGTTATCTTGAAAATAAAAAATAATTTATTGAAAATATTATCTGTCCTAATATTATTATTTGCCCTTGTTTTTACTTCTAAAACAATATACTTAAAATTAAAATGCAGAAACTTAGACTATGCAATTAATTATGAACTTTGTAATAATTGCAATTCATACAATTTACTAAGAGTACAAAATTCTAAAATAGTATTTCTAGATAATGATAAAGCTGTAGTAAAAGCTAAAGGCCTTAGAAAAAAAGAACCACACATGAAAACTACAATAGAATGCCATTTAAAAAAAGATTTTTTTGAATCATGGAATATTGAAAACTCATATGACATTTCTAATTAGTCATAAAATATAATTGCAAATCATTTGCACTTAGTTATATAATAGAGTTAGAATATCTTAGGAGTTGATTTTTTTGACAGAAAATTATTTAATTGAAACTAAAAACCTTTGTTTCAGTTACGAAAAGAACTCACCAATGATATTAAAAGATATTAATATAAGAATTCCAAAAGGAATTTATCTTTCAATTGTAGGTGAAAATGGTAGCTGCAAAACAACCTTTATAAAATTACTTTTAAATCTTCTAAAGCCTGTTTCTGGCTCTATTAATATACATACAAATAATGTTTCCTATGTACCTCAACGATTAGATGGCTTCAATAGCAGCTTTCCTATATCAGTATATGAAATATTAAAATGTCATTGTAAGGCCTTAAATATTGATGTAAACAAAGAAATTAATTCAGCTTTAGAAAAAGTTAATATGCTTGATCATAAAAACTCACTTATTGGTAATTTGTCTGGTGGTCAACAGCAAAGAGTTTTTATAGCAAGAGCTTTAATGGGAAATACTGATCTTATAATACTTGACGAGCCTTCTACTGGTGTAGATTATAAAAATCAAGTTGAAATATATTCTTTATTAAGTGATATTAATAAGAAATTTTCTACTACAATTATTTCTGTAGAACATAACTTAAGCATGGCTTTAAAATATTCAACTCATATACTTAAATTTGATGAAGGTAAATTATCTTTAAATTCAATAGAATCATTTAAAGATTATATTAAAGAAGGAGATTATTAATAGTTATTAAAAATATATTCAAATATAATCAAATGTAATATAATATATTTAGGGGTGATTATATTTGAGTAAAAATTATAAACCAAAAGAATTTGCT
>NZ_JBQHRN010000067.1:0-1485 GCF_052066735.1 Clostridium sp. HCP1S3_C6 | reverse complement strand
TAGAGCAAAGCTCAAAGAATCGGATGAAGAATTACCCCAAAAGAAAACTAGACCTACTATACTTGATCCGTATAAAGAATATATACAAATTGAAGTTAATAAAGATATTCAAGCAAAAAGAATATTTGAAGATCTTGTAAGGGATTATGATTATCAGGGAAGTTATGATACTGTAAAAAAATATATTCACAGCATAAGAGAAAAGAAATCAAAAGTTTATATGGTTCTTAATACGCAACCTGGTGAAGAAGCTCAAGTGGATTTTGGTTATATTGGACTTTTAAATATTAATGGAAAAAAGAAGAAAGCTTGGATTTTTGTAATGACATTGAGTTATTCAAGATATATGTATGTGCAGATAGTTTTAGACCAAAAAGTACAAACATTTATTAATTGTCACAAAAATGCTTTTAAATATTTTAATGGAGTTCCTGAAATAGTTAAAATTGATAATCTTAAAGCTGCCATTCTAGAAGCAGATTTCTATGAACCCACAATTCAAAAGGACTATGCAGCCTTTGCCGCCTACTATGGATTCTTAGCACAACCGTGCAGAGTATATACTCCAACTGACAAAGGTAAAGTCGAATCAAATGTAAAATATGTCAAAAATAGCTGTTTTAAAGGAAGAAATTTTAAGGATATTGAAGAAGCAAAAGGATTTTTAGCAAATTGGTTAAAGGATACTGCCAATAAAAGAATACATGGAACTACAAAAAAAGTGCCATTTGAAGTTTTTTCTGAAATTGAAAAAGCTTGCTTAACCGCATTACCGAAGGAAGATTATATATTATCAAATAGTCAAATATGTCATGTTGCCACTAACTGTCATATATGCTATAAATCTAACTATTATTCTGTTCCATATGGATATGTTGGCAAGGATGTACAAGCTATTGAGATGAATGGTTTACTAAGAATTTATTCTGACAATAAAGAAATAGCCCTCCACACCATAGCAAATTGTGAAAAGGGCAAATTCTTAACGGACATTAACCACTATCCTCATAGTAAGAATATAACAATATCAGAGATATTGTCAACACAAAAAAATAAAATGCAAGAAATAGGTCCAGAAGCATTAAGATTCTTTGAATTATACATAAATGCAGATGTTTCTAATCGAAAATATGACTATAGAGCTATTTCAGGTTTGTTATCATTACAAAAAAATTATTCAAATGATTTAATAAATGCAGCTTGTTCAAGAGCAATATTATTTAATTCAATAACTTATAAAACTGTAAAGAATATATTACAAAAAAATATTGATACTTCAATAATTCCTTCTTCTAGTTATGTCAGTAATGAAGAAAACTCCTTTAAGAGGGATTTAAGTAAATATAATAAATTTTTAGAAGGAGGCACAAAGAATAATGAATGATTTAATTGCGACAAAATTAAAGTCACTAAAATTATCTGGAATTTCTAAAACATTTGATATTAGAAATGATGAAGCAATAAAGGAGGGGTTAAGCTATGTAG
>NZ_JBQHRN010000065.1:0-1817 GCF_052066735.1 Clostridium sp. HCP1S3_C6 | reverse complement strand
TATAAATGTCAAGTTAATCATGTAAATTTTTGATCATTTAAGAATGTAGTTTTTTTATTCTTCTTCGAAATTCATATGATCCTTTAAACGATATGAATTTCCAGTAATTGAAACTACGTGTGCATGATGAAGTATTCTATCTAAAATAGCATTAGCAATTATAGGATCTAGAAAAATATCATCCCATGCATTAAAGTTTATATTTGTAGTTAATATTGTGCTTTTATTTTCATATCTTTTATCTATAAGCTGAAAAAATAGTTTGGAATCTTCTTTATCAATAGGAAGATAACCCAATTCGTCTATTATTAGTAATCTATATTTACTAAAATGCTTCAGCCTTGCATCTAATCTATTCTCAAGCTTGGCTCTTTTAAGCTGCTGTAATAAATCATTGCATTTAATAAAATATGTACTGTATCTTCGCTTCGCGGCAGCGATTCCAATAGATGTAGCTAAATGCGTCTTGCCAACTCCACTAGAACCTAAAAATACAATATTCTCATTAGCTTCTAAAAAACGAAATGATATAAAATCAAGTATTTGCTCTTTGTTAATACTTGGTTGAAAATCAAAATCAAAGTCTTTGATTTCTTTATTATGTGGAAATGCTCCTACTTTAACCATTGCTTTTATCATAGTTGCTTCTTTATAATCTATTTCATAAGCTGTAAGTTTTATTAAAGCATCAACAAATGACAAGTTGTTATTTGTTGTAAAATCAATAACTTCATTAAGATGTGTAATCATTTGTTTCATTTTTAAGTATTCTAAATTTTTTACTAATTGATTATATGTACTATTCATTTTTGTATACTTCTCCTATCATATTTAAGTTGTTTTTTGCCATTTTTGCCATTTCATAATCCTTGCAATTAAAGGTAGAAGAACTAATTTCTAAGTAATGATCCTCATGATAGTTTAATTTTTTAGTTGTTACATCATGAATAGTAACCAAATCTGTGTTACAATATATATGTAGTTGGTTATCATATACTTGTAATTTTAGTCTTTTACCTATGTATTCTGGTGGTACAGAATACTGATTTGATTTATATGAAATCATGCTTTGGCGATTGACTTTAACACTAGTAGTGGTAATTTTGTATTGATTTCTTATTTGTTCCGTAGGAAGTGCAAGTAAGAAATCTTTTTCTCTTTTTTTATGCAAAATTGGAATTTTTCCAGTTGCAGTGTGATAAGAACTATTTATCCTATTATTTAAATTCTCAATAAGTCTTACAAGACCTTCATAATCAAGTTGTCCATTATAAGCTCTTATTTCATCAAGCAGCTTCATTGGAGCTTCTACTTTTGCTTTAGTATTCGGCCTTCCTGCTATGCAGGGGCGAACTTTAAAACCATAATCATCAGCAAATTGTTGAAATTTATTATTTACTTTCCCCTTTCTATAGTTTGTTCTAGCTTCATCCATAACAGTTTTCATATTATCTGTTAATAATTCATGAGGAACACCTTCAAATGTCTCAAATGCCTCATTTAGAAATGAAAATAATATTTCTTGAGATTTATCTAAAGAAAGCTTGTAAACTCTAAATCTTGAATAAGAAAGAATAAGAACAAATATATTAACATTTATTGTTTCACCAGTTTTTAATACAAAATTAATGTTTTCTTTCCAATCTAATTGAGCCTGCTGTCCTTTACCAGTTTCATATCGCATTGTAGAATTATTAGATATATGACCTTTTTGCCTTCTTTTAAAATAATCATTAAATTCAGGTTTGCTAGATATGTATCTTCTAAACGAAGATTGTGCACAATCGAGATTATAGTTATCTTTAAGATATTGCCAT
>NZ_JBQHRN010000064.1:0-2506 GCF_052066735.1 Clostridium sp. HCP1S3_C6 | reverse complement strand
CTTCAAAATAAATATTAAATTGTAACTCAGACAGTAAGCATTTTTACTATCTGAGTTTATTTTATCATCAGATATTTATAGTTAAAATACGTGAAATTTTTGACGCTTACACAAGATCTAAGTATTGGCATTAAAAGATGCAGGTAATGTAGATGGTATGTATATAGATGTAGAAAAAGTGGGATATTCCTTTAGAAATTATAAAGATCTTTTACTATTAGGTGGTATAGATCAAAGAACAGGAGATAATGAAAAAGGTAGTAGTTATGAAAAAATGAGAGCTTCTGCAATGATTATTTCAGATATTATACTAGGCAAACAAAATGATTTCTCTGAAATTTTTTCGCCTAAAAGATTTGACTTATCATTATCAATACGTAATATTGCTAATGATATGGCTCAGACAACTAAGAATTTTATAGCACAAAAAATACGTATCCCTAGCAGCAGTATAGAACAAATTCAAAATGGTCATGGTGGAATTGTAGAATATGATGGGCAAAAGGTTGGGGTGTACAAAAATGAAGAGGGAGAAACCTTTATTGTATCAACAAAATGCAGCCATCTTGGATGTGAGCTTAAATGGAATGCTGATGAATTAACATGGGATTGTCCATGTCATGGATAAAGATTTGACTATAAAGGAAGGCTTATAAGTAGCCCAGCAGTTAAGGATTTATTAGAGGATTAAAAAATAATCTGTACTATTTTATATCATAGTACAGATTATTTTTTTATTTCATATTTGGGAAGCCTACTCCAAAGGCTGTACCTAAAGATATACAAACAGAATCAGAATAATTAGAAAAAGCAGCTGCCATTGCTGTACCATCATGAATTAGTTTTATTGTAAATTTCTTGTTAATCTTTTTGTATACTTCAGATGATAAGTATTCTTCATAATTATCACTTAATAATCTTAGTTTTCCATAGCCACCACGATTAGCTAATAATCCATTTCTTACGTAATTTGCAATACTAATTACTATAGTATCACCAATATTAGTAGGATCAACTTTGTTTATAGTATCTATAATTACATCTACTATGTGACTATTAAGTTTAGTTGCTTCTGACTTTTCCTTTTCTATATCAGAATTATCCCAATCAACATTATTAGATAAAACTTTATCTAATGTATTAATACTTTCAACTTCATTATTATTAATTTTTATAATGCTTCTTTTAATAAATGTTTGACCAAAATCAAATATTAGATATTCTTTGTTATTTTCTGGTGTTTCTATATAAGTAGAACAACCTTTTATTGCTACATTAGATGAATCTTTGCTTAATATAATGTTGTAGCATTCTTTACCAGAATCCCTAAAAACTTTTTGTGCATAATATTTTAATTTTTCTCCAACTGTAGAACTAGCAAGTCCTCCTACTAAAATTACATTTTTAATAGTTTTCCAATAGTCCCAATTAGAGTCATTCCAATCGCTTCTTTTGAGTCTATTTTCTTTATTACCTGTCATTAGTGTTAATAAAATAACACCAAGTCTTTCACCAAATTTCTTTACTATATTTTCTGCAGTTTCTTTAACAGTTATATTTTGTGATTTTAATAAATTATCTAAATATTGTGGTAGAGTTTTTTCTTGAATATTAGTAAGATCTAACTCTAGTGCAGCTGAATTCCTTTTAATTTCATCAATAAGTAATTGTGTAGAAAAGATATCTAATGCAGTTTTTCCTTCTAAATCTTGTTGTACTTTATTAGTAGGCATTTTAGCTATAAATAATTTGTTTATTGATACATTTAAGCATAAAAAGCCATTTTCTATAAACGGATTATTCATAATATTAATAGTTACTTCCTATAAGTAACTTCCCCCCTTTTATATTTTTTACTTTTAGATTGAACTTGTAGTCACTTTTATTATATATCTATTTACATGTGGCATGTACATATAATAAAAAAACTTTAATAAATTTCCTGGTTTATATTTTTTTGTATGATATAATTTTATATCTAAAATTAATTGATTTAGTTCAATAAAATATATTTCGGAGAGGAGTGATTTACATGGAGAAATTTGATTTATATACTAGAGATAGAATAAAAACATAAAAAACAATGGTTAGAGGTACACCAATTGAAAAAGGATTTTATAGATTAGTTGTGCATATTTGTATATTCAATTCTAAGGGAGATATGCTAATTCAAAAGCGTCAGCCTTTTAAAAGTGGGTGGTCTAATTTATGGGATTTTACTGCAGGGGGAAGAAGTTAAAGCAGTAAAGTGGGCATCTAAAGAAGAAATATTAAGTATGATTGATAAAAAAACATTTATACCATATACTAAAAGCTTAGTAGATTTAATATTCTTTATGAAGGATCATGACAGCGTTCATACAAGAAAAGATAAAAACATTAAAGATTAAATAACAAGGAGATTATTAATAGTTATTAAAAATATATTCAAATATAATCAAATGTAATATAATATATTTAGGGGTGATTATATTTGAGTAAAAATTATAAACCAAAAGAATTTGCT
>NZ_JBQHRN010000063.1:0-2914 GCF_052066735.1 Clostridium sp. HCP1S3_C6 | reverse complement strand
ATTTGGTCAAGCCCTCGACCTATTAGTATCAGTCAGCTTAATA
Organism: Clostridium sp. HCP1S3_C6; assembly: GCF_052066735.1. Lineage (NCBI taxonomy): Bacteria > Bacillati > Bacillota > Clostridia > Eubacteriales > Clostridiaceae > Clostridium > Clostridium sp. HCP1S3_C6. Next base: position 2,871 of record NZ_JBQHRN010000063.1, on the reverse strand, counting down.
TGTTACCACACTTACACCTCTGACCTATCAACCTTGTAGTCTTCAAGGGGTCTTACTAGCTTATGCTATGGGAAATCTCATCTTGAGGTGGGCTTCACGCTTAGATGCTTTCAGCGTTTATCCCTTCCCGACTTAGCTACCCAGCTATGCTTCTGGCGAAACAACTGGTACACCAGAGGTCAGTCCATCCCGGTCCTCTCGTACTAAGGACAGCTCCTCTCAAATTTCCTACGCCCGCGACGGATAGGGACCGAACTGTCTCACGACGTTCTGAACCCAGCTCGCGTGCCGCTTTAATGGGCGAACAGCCCAACCCTTGGGACCTACTTCAGCCCCAGGATGCGACGAGCCGACATCGAGGTGCCAAACCTCCCCGTCGATGTGGACTCTTGGGGGAGATCAGCCTGTTATCCCCGAGGTAGCTTTTATCCGTTGAGCGATGGCCCTCCCACGAGGTACCACCGGATCACTAAGCCCGACTTTCGTCCCTGCTCCACTTGTAGGTGTCGCAGTCAGGCTCCCTTCTGCCTTTACACTCTTCGAACGATTTCCGACCGTTCTGAGGGAACCTTTGGGCGCCTCCGTTACTTTTTAGGAGGCGACCGCCCCAGTCAAACTGCCCGCCTAACAATGTCCTGTCACCAGATTCATGGCATCCAGTTAGAACCTCAGTACTGTCAGGGTGGTATCCCAAGGACGACTCCACTAGAACTGGCGCCCTAGTATCCAAGTCTCCCACCTATCCTGTACAGACAACACCGAAATTCAATGCTAAACTGCAGTAAAGCTCTACGGGGTCTTTCCGTCCAATCGCGGGTAGCGAGCATCTTCACTCGCACTACAACTTCGCCGGATTCACAGTTGAGACAGTGCCCAAGTCATTACGCCATTCGTGCGGGTCAGAACTTACCTGACAAGGAATTTCGCTACCTTAGGACCGTTATAGTTACGGCCGCCGTTTACTGGGGCTTAAGTTCATACCTTCGCTTGCGCTAAGTATTCCCCTTAACCTTCCAGCACCGGGCAGGCGTCAGCCCCTATACATCAGCTTGCGCTTTAGCAGAGACCTGTGTTTTTGCTAAACAGTTGCTTGGGCCTATTCTCTGCGGCCTGCTCTCACAGGCACCCCTTCTCCCTAAGTTACGGGGTCAATTTGCCTAGTTCCTTAACTGTGATTCTTCCGCCGGCCTTAGGATTCTCTCCTCATCTACCTGTGTCGGTTTGCGGTACGGGCACTACTTCTCTCTCTAGATGCTTTTCTTGGAAGCATGGAATCAGATACTTCAGTTCCGTAGAACCTTCCCCATAACGCCTCAGAATTATCAGAGCGGATTTGCCTACTCTGACTCCCTAAACGCTTAGACTAGCGTCCAATAGCTAGCACATCCTATCCTTCTCCGTCACACCATCGATAATAACGATTGTAGTGGTATCGGAATATCAACCGATTGTCCATCACCTACGCCTTTCGGCCTCGGCTTAGGTCCCGACTAACCCTCAGAGGACGAACCTTCCTGAGGAAACCTTAGATATTCGGCCTGTAGGATTCTCACCTACATCTCGCTACTAATGCCAACATTCTCACTCGTAATCAGTCCACCGCTCCTTTCGGTACGACTTCACTCCAATTACGACGCTCCTCTACCGCTCACACAAAGTGTGAACCCGTAGCTTCGGTGGTAAGTTTGAGCCCCGGTACATTTTCGGCGCAGGATCTCTTGACTAGTGAGCTATTACGCACTCTTTTAATGAGTGGCTGCTTCTAAGCCAACATCCTAGTTGTCTTAGAAATCCCACATCCTTTTCCACTTAACTTACACTTTGGGACCTTAGCTGACGATCTGGGCTGTTTCCCTTTTGACCACGGAACTTATCTTTCGCAGTCTGACTGCCGGATTAATAGTATATGGCATTCGGAGTTTGATAAGGTTCGGTAGACGATACGCCCCCTAGCCTATTCAGTGCTCTACCTCCACTACTCACATGTCCGACGCTAGCCCTAAAGCTATTTCGAGGAGAACCAGCTATCTCCGAGTTCGATTGGAATTTCTCCGCTATCCACAGCTCATCCCATGATTTTTCAACATCAACGTGGTTCGGTCCTCCACGGGGTTTTACCCCCGCTTCAACCTGGCCATGGATAGGTCACCCGGTTTCGGGTCTACAGCATGCAACTAGTCGCCCTATTAAGACTCGGTTTCCCTTCGGCTCCGTACCTTAAGTACTTAACCTTGCTACATACCATAACTCGTTGGCTCGTTCTACAAAAAGCACATCATCACCCACATAAGGGGCTTTGATCGGTTGTAGGCACACGGTTTCAGGTTCTATTTCACTCCCCTCCCGGGGTTCTTTTCACCTTTCCCTCACGGTACTGCTTCACTATCGGTCATCAGGTAGTATTTAGCCTTGGGAGGTGGTCCTCCCTGCTTCCCACAAGGTTTCTCGTGTCTCGTGGTACTCTGGAGCAGAAGCTAAGATTTCATCATTTTACTTACAGGACTGTTACCTTCTACGGTCTAACTTTCCAGTTATGTTCAATTATGAATTCATCTTGTAATGTTCTGTCCGCAACCCCAGAGATAAATCTCTGGTTTGGGCTCTTTCCTTTTCGCTCGCCGCTACTAAGAAAATCGATTTTTCTTTCTCTTCCTCTAGGTACTTAGATGTTTCAGTTCCCTAGGTCTACCCTCCTGCAGCTATGTATTCACTACAGGATACATGGGGTTAACCCATGTAAGTTTCCTCATTCGGAAATCTTCGGATCTCTGGCTATGTGCGCCTACCCGAAGCTTATCGCAGCTTATCACGTCCTTCATCGGCTCCTGATGCCAAGGCATTCACCATGCGCCCTTTGTAGCTTGACCTTTT
>NZ_JBQHRN010000062.1:0-3032 GCF_052066735.1 Clostridium sp. HCP1S3_C6 | reverse complement strand
CTGATGGAATTTTTGGGAATGATACAGAAAATGCAGTTAAATGGATGCAGAGAAAATGGAATATAAATGATGATGGTATAGTTGGTCCTAACACTTGGAGAAAACTTTTAGAGTTATAGGTACAAGATTAGGTACTGTAGGTACAAGATTAGGTACAGGCAAGGAGGTATAAGGGTATGGATAAATTAAGAAGAGAAATGGAATTTTTAGAATTTAATGTACATATACATTATGGGGATGAACTTGGTACTTATTATTGGAGCAAGTTTCTTATATTAGAGAATACTTATAATGCTAAAAGCAAGGAGAAATATAAAAGAAGATGGTAACTATCGCAGTTCTATCAACAATTCTATCAACATTTTTTTTATTTTTGTTGATAGAATATGTTATAATAAATATAGAGAACTAAAAAATATTTTAGTAGTTTGCGTACCTGTACGATAAGCTATTTTTTATTGGGATGTAAATGCCCGGGATAACAATTCGTTATCAAAAATTTTGGGGTGCAAATACCCATAGAATAATCCCTTGCAGATAATGTAGGGGATTATATTTTTTGTTGAGGTGATTAATTTGCTATACAAAACTACATATAGAAGTAATATTAATGGTTCTATAAAAATTATTATAACAGAAGGTAAGTTTAATATTATAGTTTTATTTATACATAATATTAAGAAAAGATTATTTAAATTATCTAAGCTGAAAGATTACATACACTATAGATGTTTATCTGATATAGAGAGAATGAAATATGAAGAAATGTTAAGTAATAAGGCTAGAGTAGATTAATTTCTATTCTAGCCTTATTTTTTTTGCATAAATTTACAATAAATTAAATAAAAGTATTGACTTATCATACTATGCGTAGTATAATATAATTGTAAGGAGGTGAAGGAATGGAGGATAAAATAAAAGAGCTAATCAAGATAATAGAATTACTTGAAAAGCTCACAATACAGTTAATATCCCTATTTGGTTGGATAGCAATTCTGATTTTTACAATCAAAGGAATATTTAACTAAACAAAAGAGGGGTTAAGCTACCACCTTAGCCCCTTGAAAAAATAATATCAAATATATTCTCCAAAATCAATATGAAAAAAACATATGTAGAATTAGTTTTTAGAATATTAATTCTTATAGGGTTAGTGGCAGTTTTGATATTTGCATTAAAAGGTATGCTAGGAGGTCTTTAGATGAGTGAGAAAAATGCACAAACAGAAGCAAATAAAAAATGGCAAGAAAAAAATAAAGAGAGAGCAAAATATTTAAGTGACAGATCAAGGGCAAGAAGTTTTATAAGAAGTAAAGCAACAAAGGAAGACCTTCAGGAACTAGAAAATTTAATTAAAGCTAGAAGGGAAGAATTAAATAAGTAGAATTAAGGCTAGTAGGTAGGAAAGATCTTACTTACTAGTCTTATTTTTTGAGAAATTATGGATAAAATAATTATTAACAATAGTATTATTGACAAGTTATTTACAAAATATACAATATTTTGTGTTAAAATATAATAAAAAATAATTATGAGGTGGGGTATTATATGAAAAAGAATATTAAGTATATAATTTTCATAATTATAGCAGCAATAATAATTATATGTGGAATTACTTGTATTTTAGTAGGAAATAAGATAAAAACATATAAAGTAGACACTTTATATGAAGATTTAACTCCAATTGAAAAAATAGTATCTAAAGTATCTGGTACTAAATTTTATACAAAAGAAGAAGCTATTAAAGATGGTATTATACTATCTGATGAAAAGAAAGCATCAAAAGAAGTTACAGAAGCATTTAAGCCTATTTCAGATTATCTTATAACATCAGATTCTGAAAATATAGATTCAAAAATTAAAGATTGCGAAATTACGCTATCTAGTTTACAAGCTTTTATTAATAGTGATAGATGCAATACAGATAACTTGAAGAATTATGCTTACGCTTGTATAGAAACTGTTGTTGCATATAAAAGTAAATTAGAATGTTATAAGAGTTCAGATATAGCTATGTATAATCATTACTCAAATAAAGTTGTTAGTAAATTCAAAGAAGTAAATATTAGTTTGGATAATATTAAATAATACCAGGTACTTAATTGCACCTGGTATATTTTTTTCTACATTATATATAGTAATTATTTTTAGTGTGTTAATTAACACACTTTTAACACACAAGTTTTACGTGGCAATGAAATGTTTTGAAAGTATTTGTATTAAAAACCTTATAAAACAAAGAGTTTGAGCCTTTTTGAATTAAGTTGTTTTTATTCTAATCGAATCCTGAAGTAGTGGGTTCAAATCCCTCTAGGAGCACCATAATAAATTGGCTGTATTATTGTGATATAGCTTTTTATTTTTATAACTTTTGTTAATTTTATGCGTGGATAAGCTATAACTTCAGGGCTTGTACTAAATCCTATATAAAACTTAATTATGATAATGCTTCGGGAATAGCTATAACAATTATTAATTATCTCCTGTGGAGATTGGCTTTAAGTGTAGCATAAAAGCCACTTAATTATTAATTCTTAATTGATAAACTTATCCTGGTGTATTCTTTTGCGAAATAGCAAGAAAAACATAGATAATAAGAGTAAAGTGGATTTATTTTAAGAAGATAAAAATATTGTCATTAATTGATGAAAAACATATGTGGTATTATAAAACACGTCGCTAAGGCACATAAGTTTAAATCAAGGTAAAGTTTTTGATGATAAACTTAAAAAGTTAGCAAAATTTGAGTTAAAAAAATTCAAAAAAATGTTGACAAGAGCTGAAACAAGTGATAAGATAATGAAGTCGCTTGAGGGTGATATAAAAACCACTAAATGTGGTAAGATCTTTGAAAATTGAACAGAATAATAAGTTAAGAACCAGCAATTCTTTTATTAGTAAGTTTTATGAGCAGTCTTAAGAATAAGACTTAGAATCAAACTTTTTATTGAGAGTTTGATCCTGGCTCAGGACGAACGCTGGCGGCGTGCTTAACACATGCAAGTCGAGCGATGAAATTCTCTTCGGAGAAT
>NZ_JBQHRN010000061.1:0-3094 GCF_052066735.1 Clostridium sp. HCP1S3_C6 | reverse complement strand
TCACAGTTAAATTTTTAGCCTAATTAAAATTTCAAGGCTTACACCAAAACTTATACAAGAATACAATTATGCTAATGCTTTAGGCCTAAATACAATAATTCTTAATTATCTCCTATGGAGATTGGCTTTAAGCAAAGCTTAAAAGCCACTTAATTATTAATTCTTAATTTCACAGTTAAATTTTTAGCCTAATTAAAATTTCAAGGCTTACACCAAAACTTATACAAGAATACAATTATGCTAATGCTTTAGGCCTAAATACAATAATTCTTAATTATCTCCTATGGAGATTGGCTTTAAGCAAAGCGTAAAAGCCACTTAATTATTAATTTTCACAAGCATATTTCTTATTAAAAAGTTTATCCTTCACAAAAAACATGTAAACTATAAAACATATAAATCCAGTAATCCATGTAAGAGGATATCCAAAACAAACATAATCAATAGTATCTGCAAAATGACTCATAATAAAAAGCCATATAAGCCTTACACCACACAAATTAGCTGTCATTATAAGCATTGGTGGTGTTGCCTTTGAAAAACCTCTAAGTAATCCACAGAAACATTGTATTCCAGCACTAAATATATAAAATGGAGCAAAATAAAACAACATTTTTACACCAAAATAAATAACATTTTCATCAGTAGAAAAAATAGATACTATTCCTCTACTAAATATAAGAAGAATTATAGATACTATTATAGAATAAGATACAGATATAATAGACGATACTATAGCACCTTTCTTTACTCTATCCATTTTTCCTGCTCCGTAATTTTGGCCTATAAATATAGTTTGTGCCATACCAAAGCTTAATACTGGAAGTATTATAAATCCATCTATTTTTATGTATGCTCCACAGCCTGCCACTGCATCTGTTCCAAAAAGATTAATATAACCTTGAACAAGTACATTTGAAAAAGCTATTATTGACTGCTGAAGTCCTGCTGGAATTCCAACTTTGATTATTCTTATAAGAATTTTAAAATCAATAGCTAAACTTTTTAAGCTAACCATATATATGTCTTTTTGTCTAAGAAGTGTAATAAAAACAAACACAGCTGATATTGTTTGAGATATTAATGTAGCATATCCTGCACCTTTTATTCCAAATCCTAAATTTTTAACAAATAAAATATCTAACATAATATTTATAACTGATGATAAACATAAAAAATACAAAGGAGTTCTTGAATCTCCTAAAGCTCTCATTATTCCAGACACAACATTATACATAACTATTGGTATACCACCCATAAAATAAATTTTAAGGAAAGTATTTGCTGCTTCTTGAACATCTTCTGGTGTTCCTATAACATCTATCATCACTCTTGAAAATATTATTCCAAGAATCATTAAAATAATTCCACCTATAAATCCAATCATAACACATGTATTAGTGGCCTTTTTTAAATTTTTTCTATCATCTGCCCCAAAATATTGTGAAATAATTACTCCTGCTCCTGTTGCAAAGCCCATAAATAATCCTATCATCATATTTATAAGAGGCGTACTTGAGCCAACTGCTGCTAATGCATCTGTGCCTACATAATTACCTACCATAACAGAGTCTATTACACTATACATTTGCTGAAATAAATTACCTATTAAAAGGGGAATTGAAAAAAACACAATTTCCTTTACAATACTCCCTTTAGTCATAAGCCCCTTTTCAGTTTTATCCACTTTTATCACTTCTCTCAATATAATGATATATTTTTATTTATCAAGCAAAATTAACGCTACAAACACAAGATCTTCTTTGCTTGCATTTTCAAGTCCATGACCCATTCCATCTCCTGTAAATGTAACATCTCCTTTTTTGACTCTTCTCATTGTTCCATTGTCATTATATATTCCCTCACCTGACAAAATGTAATATGTTTCGCTTTCTTTATGATGCTCATGATATCCAATAGCACAGCCTTCTTTTAATGTTACTTCTGCATAAAGTCTAGCACTATTTTTATATTGCTCTTTTCCAATTAAATGCTTAACAATTCTATAGCCTTTTCCTTTTGGTGCATTTTCTAATTTTTCAACTTTTAAATCCATACAAATTACGCCTCCAAATACTTAAATATATTATATATTTTAACACATAATTAATATAATAAAAAAGATGCATGGATTTGATTTTTCATTTCCATACACCTTTCTTTTTTAATGCAGCCTCAAATATGTGCTTCATTTCACTTTTTCTTCTTTATCACTTACAACTTCCATAATTAATAATTAAGGATTAATAATTAAGAATTCAGGATATTTTTACTCCTTCGTCGTAAAAATTTTAATTTATATTTGTGTGGGTGGACAAGCTCCATATTTCAAGGCTTACACTAAAATCTATATAAGACCTAATTATACTAATGCTTTGGGCCTAATTACAATAATTATTAATTATCTCCTTGGGAGATTGGCTTTTAAGCGTAGCAAAAAAGCCACTTAATTATTAATTCTTAATTTCATAGCTAAAAATATAGCCTAATTAACTAACAATTAGGCTTTTTATATAGCTTATCCATTCTAGCAGCTATTTCTGGTTCATAAACTTCCTTTTGCCATTTATCCTTTTCAACTTCTACAATATCAACAGAAACAGCATCTTCTGAACTTCCTGCATTTTTAACTACAGTTTTTGTTATTTCATCTGCTAATTTCTTTTTAACTTCTTCTGATCTTCCTGGATATAATTTCACTACAATATGTGGCATAAAATTCAACTCCTTCTTTTTTAATGTGGTCTGAAATATTTTCTTCATTAAGCGTTCTATTCTTCATCACTTACAACTTTGATAATTAATAATTAAGGATTAATAATTAAGAATTCAGGATATTTTTACTCCTTCGTCGTAAAAATTTTAATTTATATTTGTGTGGGTGGACAAGCTCCATATTTCAAGGCTTACACTAAATCCTATATAAGACCTAATTATACTAATGCTTTGGCCCTAATTACAATAATTATTAATTATCTCCTGTGGAGATTGGCTTTTAAGCGTAGCAAAAAAGCCACTTAATTATTAATTCTTAATTTCACAGCTAAATTTTTAGCCTAATTAAAACTTCAAGGCCTACACCAACTATATAAAA
>NZ_JBQHRN010000060.1:0-3261 GCF_052066735.1 Clostridium sp. HCP1S3_C6 | reverse complement strand
CTTATTGTACTAATCTAACTACTATAAGTGATGCTATGTATGAATTAATGCAAGATACTACTTATATACATGGATTAAATTGTTTTGCTGGATGTATTAATATTGTTAATCCTGATACGTATGCAAATCTATCTAGTATTGGTTCTGTTTGTAGTTCATGGTTCTAGGAGGTGGTTAGATGTTAGAAAGAGAAGAAAATGAACTTTTACAGGATTATAGATACAGAAAAAATATTCTACAAGAGATAACACTTGATGATATAGATAAATGGAATAATGCAGGTGTAGGACAAAAAGGCGATAAAGGAGATACCTGGAAACCCTCTGTTGATAGTGAAGGTAATTTAGCTTGGACTAAAGATACATCTGACAATCCACCTACAACAACTAATATTAAGGGACCAAAAGGAGATAAAGGAGATAAAGGAGAACAAGGTATACAAGGTGTCAAAGGCGATACAGGAAATAAAGGGGAACAAGGGATACAAGGTCCTAAAGGTGAAAACGGTGCAACATGGAAACCCTCTGTTGATAGTGAAGGTAATATTAGTTGGATAAACGATACAAGTCAAACAGTACCAGTAGTAGTTAATATTAAAGGGCCTAAAGGAGATGTAGGGCCACAAGGACCGCAAGGGGAACAGGGGATACAAGGACCACAAGGCGAACAAGGCCCTCCTGGTAAAGATGGAAGTGTTACAAACCTTATAGATAGTTTAGAAAGCACAAATACAAAGAGTGCATTAACAGCAAGACAAGGTAATGTATTATATAACATGATATTGGAAATCAAAAAAGACATTGAAGAATTTATTGAAAGTATTTGTACAGAAGATAATTTTGTATTACAAACAGAAGATGGAAATATTTTAGTTAAGGAGGGATAAATAGATGAGTTATGTAAAAGGAAGTCAATTACCTTCTACAAGTACTGTTGCTGATACAGACACACTTATAGTAACACAAGAAGGTGATAGTAAAGCTACTAAGAAAGTTGCTAAAAGTGATTTACTGAAAGAAGATAGAACAAGACTTACTAATTTAGAAACAGATAACACTACTAATAAGAGCAATATTACTAATTTACAAAATAGTTTAGGGAATAAAGCAGAAAAAGCTCATAATCACACTATTGCAGAGGTAACAAATTTACAAACAACTTTAGACGGGAAAGCACCTATAAAATACGTATCGCAATTTGAAGGTGGTGCAATATCATCTAACTTTAGAAAAACAATTATTGGTACTACAGATATGTGTGGTTTTGCAAAATCTTTTAGAAAAAATGATAGTTCTGATGCATGTATGCCTCAACACGGTTCTGGAATTGCATGGGGACAAGCTAATACTCATGGAATGTTGTATGTAGATTGGGGTAGTTCTACTGCATATGTTGCAGGAGGTAATGAAAATAAACTAAATTGGTATAAACAAATAGCATGGAAGGATGAATTAGATAGTTTAAAAAAGCAACTACTAGAGACGCAAAGTGCTTTAGTGGAGACTCAATATAATAGTCTAACTTAAAGAAAGGAGAATAATAATATGTTATTTAAAGTTTTAAAAAATCTTATAGTAAACAAGTATTACTCAAGAAAGGATATTCAAGATAGAATAGATGTATTTATGGCTTATAATAGAATTACAGAAGAACAATATGCTGAATTAATGAATTTAATTGATGAAGTATATAAAGAAAATATAGAAGAAAACGCAGAGACCAATACAGAGGACAACACAAAAGAAAATACAGAACAAAAAGAATCTACAGATAAAGAGTAGGTTCTTTTATTTTACTTAAAAGTGAGGTGTGTCTATGGAAAATGAGAAGGATATACAAGATATAAGAGAAAGGTTAATAAAAATAGAAACTATGCTAGAAAACTACAATAAGAATACAGATTTAAAGTTAAGTTCTGTAGAAGAGAAAATTGCAGTTGCTAATCACCGAATTGCAGATTTAGAGGATAGCAACAAGTGGCTATGGAGAACTGCTTTAGGTGCTATAATTACAGGAGCAATAGCAATATTGTTTAGATTTATATAGATTAAAGGAGATGATTCTATGAATTACATTGTAGAAAATTGTTTAATTCTAATACCAGTTTTATACGTTATAGGAGCCATTGTAAAGGGCATAGAAGTAGTAAAGGATAAATATATTCCATTAGTGTTATTACCTATTGGAATAGGCTTAGCGTTAGCTATTAAGGGTATTAATGTAGATGCAATTATACAAGGAATACTTGTAGTTGGTGTTACTGTATACGGAAATCAAGTATTTAAGCAAATTGGTAAAACAGAGTAGGCTTTATGCTTACTCTTATTTTTTTATAAAAAATGAGGTGATTATAAATGAAGGGAATAGATATAAGCAATAACAATGGTTCTATTAATTTTAATGGTGTGAAAAATAGTGGAGTAGAGTGTGTGTATATTAAAGCTACAGAGGGAACAACATTTCAAGATAGTTACAAGAGTGCTTTCTATGGTGGAGCAAAGAGTATAGGTGCTAAAGTAGGTTTTTATCATTTTCTAGTAGGTACATCTGCTCCAGAAACGCAAGCAGAAAACTTTTACAAGGAGATTATCAGCTACCAGAATGACCTTGTACCTATGTTAGATGTAGAGGTCAACTTCCCAGGACTTAACGATTATATTGCAAGGTTTATTGGAAGGTTTAACCAGTTAACTAGTATGGAAATAGGTATATATACTTATACTTCATTCCTTAATGAATATATAGATGTAGAAAGATTTAAGACACTTAAACTTTGGGAGGCTAATTACAATAATTCTCCTTGGAATTTACCTTCCAATGGCTTTACAAACCGTATAGGACACCAATACACTGAAAAAGGCACTATTGGAGGAGTAAACGGAAATTGTGATGTTAATGAGTTCAACGAGGGAGTTTTAAATGGTAATAAGCAAGTAGTTGTAAATAATGCAACAACTCAAGTTGCTACAGATAACATTTACTTGCAATTACAAAGAGAATTAAATGCACAAGGATTTAGAGATAAAAATGGTAACAAGCTTATTGAAGATGGAATACCAGGAGAACTAACTTTAAGTGCTTGTCCTTTAGTAAGAAAAGGTGCTAGTGGAAATATTACTACTTGGATTCAATTAAGGTGTGGAGCAACTCCTGATGGAATTTTTGGGAATGATACAGAAAATGCAGTTAAATGGATGCAGAGAAAATGGAATATAAATGATGATGGTATAGTTGGTCCTAACACTTGGAGAAAACTTTTAG
>NZ_JBQHRN010000059.1:0-3320 GCF_052066735.1 Clostridium sp. HCP1S3_C6 | reverse complement strand
TTCTGTATAACTTTTTACTTTCCTTCCCATCTGTAGACACTTCCTTTATTTCTTTTATTATATCACTTAAAAAAACTACATGTCCGTGTCTACACTTCTATACTAACACCAGTTTTTTATCCAGAAAATATTTTGTTTTATGAAAAATGGACAGATGATTCATCTGAAATGTTAATTGCATGTGATAAAGAACTACAAGAATTATGTGATAAAATTTCTTTGAATTTAGAATCAGTAAAATCATTAACAGAATATTATGAGAGCTCAAGTGCATCACAAATGACACATAAAATTAGAAATATTAAAGCTTTTAAAGGACTAACTTCACCAATGAAAAAAACAAAAAATGGTTGGGTTCCAGATTTTACATCTCGTTATTTTAAATCGGATTTTTCATTTGGATTAAAAATTATAAAAGATATTGCAGAAGAATTTGATTTAAGAACACCGAATATTGACACCGTTTGGAAATGGTATGAAGATGTTGCATTATCATATGGTGAAGAGGTATTTAAGTTAAACACAAATAAGGAAGAGTTTGTTGAGTTGTATACAATTTAGTAAATTGTATATGGACTAAAAATATTAAGTAAATTTGAAATACTACATAGAAAATAATTACATATTTGTAATGTTAAATAACAAATTAATATTTTTAAGGAGGAATAAGAATGCAAGCAATAATTTTAGCAGCAGGGATGGGAAAAAGATTAAAAGAATTAACTAAAAATAATACAAAATGTATGATTAAAGTAAATGGAGTAACATTAATAGATCGTATGTTACATCAGTTGGAAAAACATCATTTATCTAGAATTATTATTGTAATAGGATATGAAGGACAAAAACTTATTGATTATATAGAAACATTAGATATTACTACACCAATTATGTATGTAAATAATCCTATTTATGATAAAACAAATAATATATATTCATTGGCATTAGCAAAGGAATACTTAATACAAGAAGATACATTACTATTTGAGTCGGATATTATTTTTGAAGATTCAGTTTTAGAAACTCTAATAAATGATCCACGAGATACATTGGCATTAGTAGATAAATACGAAAGCTGGATGGATGGAACATGTGTAAAACTAAATAGTAACGATGATATTGAAGCATTTGTTCCAGGTAAAAAATTTAAATTTAACGAAATATCTGAGTATTACAAAACAGTTAATATTTATAAGTTTAGCAAGCATTTTTCGGTAACTCATTATGTTCCATTTTTAAATGCTTATCAAACTGCTTTGGGAGAAAATGAGTATTATGAACAAGTTTTACGTGTAATAACAATGTTGGATGATCCAGAAATAAAAGCAAAGCGTTTGAATGGTGAATTATGGTATGAAATAGATGATATTCAGGATCTTGATATTGCTACTTCAATTTTTACTGAAGATGATGAACAAAAAATTAATTTATTTCAAAAAAGATATGGAGGGTATTGGAGGTATCCACAATTAATAGATTTTTGCTATTTAGTTAATCCATATTATCCATCACAGAAGTTAATGGATGAAATGAAAGCAAGTTTTGAAAAATTGCTAACGCAGTATCCATCAGGCATGTACGTAAATTCTTTACTTGCAGGAAAGAATTTTGGAGTGCATCAAGAAAATATTTTAGTTGGAAATGGAGCAGCAGAATTAATTAAAGAATTAATGGAGCATTTTAATGGGAGAACAGGCTTTATAAGACCAACATTTGAAGAATATCCTAATAGGTATAATAAGGAAAATTCAATTTCGTATATGCCTGAAAATGAAAATTATAGTTACACTGTACATGATATAATTAAATTTTTTAATAATAAGGAAATTGAAAACCTTGTTATTGTTAATCCAGATAATCCATCAGGAAATTATATTCCTAAAAAAGATTTGCTTTTGTTGCTTTCTTGGACAAAAGAAAAAAATATCAAGCTAATAATTGATGAGTCTTTTGTCGATTTTGCTGATGAAGAAGATAGCACATTAATTAAACAAAATATCTTAGATGAAAATAAGCAACTTTTTGTTATAAAAAGTATTTCCAAATCATATGGTGTGCCAGGAATAAGACTTGGAGTTCTAGCATCAGGTAATAGTGAATTAATAGATATTTTAAAAAGAAATGTTTCTATATGGAATATAAATTCTTTTGCTGAATTTTATATGCAAATTGCAGAAAAATATAAGAATGACTATTTTGTTGGATTGCAAAAATACAGGAAAGAACGTACAAGATTTCAAAATGAACTTACTAAGATTAATGGAATTCATGTTGTTCCATCACAGGCAAATTATATTATGATTGAACTTAAAAATGGAATGTCTTCAAAAGGATTAACTAAGATTTTGTTTAATAATTATAGTATTTTTGTTAAGGATTTATCTTCTAAAATTAAAAATAGACAATTTTTAAGATTAGCTATTAGAAATACAGAAGATAATAACAAGTTGTTAGAAGCTTTGAAAAAAGAAATCTAAATAATAAATATTAAGTTAACTATATAGATAATTAGTATTTTATTGTTACTTTCTTCTTATCTGAAGTTACTTATAATATGTAAAATTTTATTGATACAATTGATAAAAATGAATTTTTTTATTGTTCTAAAGAATAAATAATTTTTAAGTTAATATTCTACATAAATATATTAAATTGTGGCTTAATTATATTAAGTAAAACCGTAATTTTACTATATTTATGGAGATTTTATCATGATAAAAATTATCAAAAATAAAAGAGAGAAAAAGAATCAAATTACATATGAACCGGATATATTATTGTTTACAGTAGTTATGATAAATATTACAGAATATCTAGTATGAATAGAATTACAAGAGATTATTAATATTGATGAAACTACCAATAATATTACCTAATAGACATTGCGAACATTGCTTAAGTAACATTCATATAACCAAGGATACACTAAAAGAAAAACTTTGTCTCTCAGAAGGTTTTTATGGGAAGAAAAGAACAAAGAATTAAAAATAAGTTAGAAAAGAATGTCTAAGTATTCAAAAAAAGTTTTGCCCAAGGCTATTTAGTAGATTTGATAAGGTAACTGATCCTCGCAATTTAAGCTATATTGATTATTCAAATCGTGTTATGTTAGGAACATTATATTTTAAATCAATATGTTCAGTTCCATCCATGCAGAGTATGACTAATTATTTTAATAAAGAAGAAGTAGTTTCAAATATTTATAATATCTGTTGGTGTCAATATAAATTCCCCGAAAAAGGGAAAGAAAATTCCCCACCTTTGGGTATAATTAATTCAAGATTATTTTTTTATAATCCATTTAATTTTTCTTGTCGTTG
>NZ_JBQHRN010000058.1:0-5395 GCF_052066735.1 Clostridium sp. HCP1S3_C6 | reverse complement strand
TTTTTTCTAACTTATTTTTAATTCTTTGTTCTTTCCTTCCCATAAAACCTCCTGTGAGACAAAGTTTTTCTTTTATTTTACTTCATCACACGGGAAATGCGTAGATTTCTATACAATTTAATGAGAATTTTTTTACCTTTCAGTTCTGTCAAATATAGCACATGGGTCACTATTTTTTACAATTTGTTAACATTTTCCTAACTCATATTTACTTTTTCATATAAATAAAATTACAGTTCTAAAGATTTAATATATTAAAATTTGTGCTATAATAAACTAATATTATAAAAATATTTTTTAATAGCGGGGGATTCAAATGAATATTAACTTTTCAAAAAATCTTGATTATTTTGAATCTGGTATATTTAATATACTAGATAATAAAAAAAAGCAATTAATAAGTGAAGGAAAAAAAGTTTATAATTTATCTGTAGGTACGCCTGATTTTAAACCTGATAAACATGTTATAGATGCTTTAATGGAAAGTGCTAAGGATCCTGAAAACTGGAAATACTCTTTAGGAGATTCTGAGGAACTTATAAATGCTATGATTACATATTATAAAGACAGATTTAATGTAGATCTAACAGAAAATGAAATAACTTCAGTATATGGTTCTCAAGAAGGCATTAATCACATTGGACTTACTTTTATTAACAAAGGCGATGTAGTTCTTGTACCAAATCCAGGATATCCAATATTTGAAATTGGTCCTTTTTTATGTGGAGCACAAATTGAATATTATAATCTTTTAGAAGAAAATAATTATTTACCTGACTTAAAAAGCATTCCAAAGGATATTTTAAGTAAGACTAAATTTATGATTGTTTCATATCCTTTAAATCCTGTATGTAAATTGGCACCGGATTCATTTTATAAAGAATTAATTACTTTCGCAAAGGAAAATAATATAGTAATAATTCATGATAATGCTTATTCAGACATAATTTATGATGGTAAATCATCTAAATCTTTCCTATCCTTTGAAGGCGCAAAAGATGTAGGTATAGAATTTTATTCATTATCAAAATCCTTTAATATAACCGGAGCTAGAGTTTCTTTTGCCTTAGGTAATGAAAGTATAATTAAAAACTTTAAAAAAATACGTTCACAAATAGATTATGGCATATTTACACCAATTCAAAAAGCTGCAATAGCTGCTTTAAATGGTCCTAAGGATAGTGTAAAGGCTCATTGCAAAGAATATGAAAAAAGAAGAAATGCCTTATGTGAAGGTTTGAGAAATATAGGACTTAACATAAAAAATAGTGAAGGTACTATGTTTGCTTGGGCTAAAATTCCAGAAAAATTTAAAAGTTCTACTGAATTTTGTTTAAAGCTTATGGAAGAATCCGGTGTTATTTGTACTCCAGGTTCAGCTTTTGGTTCACTTGGGGAAGGCTTTGTAAGATTTGCCCTTGTTCTTCCAGTTTCTGAAATAGAAGCAGCTATAAAAGAAATAGATAAATGTAATATACTAAAATAATAAGAAGTTCTTATAAATCATTTGCTAATTAATGATTCTATAAGAACTTTTTCTATATCATACTTACTGTAAGTATAATCAATTAAAACCCTATTAATTTTAAAATTATTTTCATTTTTATATGCAAAACCTTTTTTAACTGTAAAACCAATATCATAACCTGCATCTTTTGATGCCTTTAGTGTATCATCATTAAATAACCCTTTAGGATATGCTATAGCTGTAATCTTTTTTGATGTTAATTTTTCTAAATATTTTTTTGATTTAATAAATTCATTTAACTGATCATCATAAGACATACTGTTTAAATCTTTATGAGAAAAAGTATGGGACTGAATATCAATACCATTTTCACTTAATTCTTTAACTTGATCAACTGTCATATAAGGATTTTCATTTAACAAGGAAGGCACAACAAATATAGTAGCCTTCATGTTAAATTCCCTTAATAAAGGATATGCTAACAAATAATTATCTAAATAACCATCATCAAAGGTAATAAGAACACTTTTTCTAGGAATTGGCTTGCCATTTTCAAGATAGTTTTCTAAATCTGATACAGATATAGTGGTAAATCCAAGATCTTCTATAGCTTGCAAATGTTCCCTCAACCTATCTTTTCCTATTATAATTGGACTTTTAATAGATTCATCATCATTAATGGAATGATAACCTAAAACAGTAACTGCAATATTATCATCAGTTACTTCAATGTTAGCAAATTCATCTTCACCAATTTTGGTAGAAACTTTATATCTATTATATATATATATAGCAAAAATTCCTATGCATATAAGTATAACCAAAAAAATTACAACTATAACTTTTAGAACTTTCAATTTACTATTTAATTTCATAAACTATAACTCCTGTGCAATTATATCAAAAAATTTATCTACTAAAAAAGAAAAATTTTCCATGTCCTTTTGCCCCATTTTAGAAACAATTCTATTGCAAACTTTATTGTATTCATTTATTTCATTTTTATATACATCAATACCTGCTTGAGTAATGGATATAGTAACTACTCGCCTATCTTCTTTTTCCATATATCTTTTTATATAGCCTTTTTCTTCTACTACATTTAACATTCTTGATGCTGCTGGTTTTGAAATATTTAATTTTTCACTTATATCTGAAGATTTAATCTTGTCTACTTCTTTTGAAGTATTATAAATTATAGACAAAAGCGCAAATTCACCAATTGACAAAAGTTTCATTGGTTGAAACTTAGCTGCAATATTTTTCATTTTTTCCAAGATATGCTTTATTTCTTCTTGTTGTATAGAGTCAAAATCTTCCATAAAAAACCTCGTAATTTTTCAACAATATATTTATCATACATATTATAAAACTTTTTTAATATTAGTCAACCTTAATTTAACAAATATACTTATCTTTCTTCTAAATTTAAATAGTCAGCACTGTCTAATATGCTCATATATGCAGGTCTTATAATCTTATCTGTATTTATAAGTTCTTCTAATCTATGGGCACACCATCCAACTATTCTTGCACAAGCAAAAATAGGTGTGAAAATCTCAAGGGGAATATTTAACATGCTATACACAAATCCACTATAAAAATCTACATTAGCACTTACACCTTTATATATCTTTCTTTTGTTTTTAATTACCTCTTTTGCAATAGATTCTACCTTTGAATATAAGTTATATTCATCTTCCATTCCTTTTTCTATTGCTAGTTTTTGCACAAATGATTTAAATATTTCAGCTCTAGGATCTGATACAGAATATACAGCATGACCCATTCCATATATTAATCCCTTCCCATCAAATTCTTCTTTGTCTAAAATTCTCTCTAAATATCTTCTTATTTCATCATCATCATTTTTATTGCTAATTTTTGATTTCATGTCCTCAAACATTTGAACTACCTTTATATTTGCTCCACCATGCTTTGGTCCCTTTAAAGAACCAAGTGCTGCTGCCATAACTGAATAAGTATCTGTGCCTGTAGAAGTTACAACATGAGTTGTAAAACTTGAATTATTACCACCACCATGTTCTATATGAAGTACTAAGGCTAAATCTAATATTTGTGCCTCAAGTTTTGTATATTTCATATCAGGTCTTAAAAGCCTTAAAATATTTTCTGCTGTTGAAAGATTTGGATCTGGTTTATGAACATACATACTATTTTTACAAACATAATGATTATAAGCATGATAACCATAAACAGTTAACATAGGAAGTACACTAATTAATTTTATTGATTGCATTAAAACATTATTAATACTTGTATCATCTGCATGATTATCGTAATTATATAATGATAAAACACTTCTTGATAAAGTATTCATCATATTTTTACTAGGAAGCTTCATAATTACATCCCTAACAAATTTATCTGGAAGTTTTCTATTTTTTGCTAATAAATTTTTAAATTCGTAAAGTTCACTTTTATTAGGTAACTTTCCAAACAAAACAAGGTAAGTAGCTTCTTCAAAGCCAAAACGTTTGTCTTTGACAAAACCTTTGCATAAATCTCTAATATTAATTCCTCTGTATTTTAATATACCATCACAAGGCACTAAACCTTCTTTAGTATTCTTTTTAGATTGTATATTAGAAATATTAGTAAGCCCAGCTAAAACACCATTTCCATTAATATCTCTAAGACCTCTTTTTACATCATATTTTCCATAAAGAGATGTATCTATTTTATTATTTTCTATACATATTTTTGATAGTTTATCCATAACATCACTTGATGTATTTTCTATAATCTTTTGGTAAGTTACTGTTTCATTTTTATTGCACATATATTACACTCCTCCCATTTAATATTTAACACTATTAAATATTATTATAGCTAAATATTTTATGATGTCAATATATTTTTTTCATTATTTTGGAAATAAAAATATAAAAAAAGTATCACATACATATATATGATACTTTTTACTACATTTTACCAATATCAATTTTACTAAAAAAACTTATTTATATAAACCTTTTAATATAGTTATTTCCTTTTCATAACCTTTTAAGTCGTTAGGTGTTTCTAAGAAAAATGGTAAATTTCTAAGCTTAGGATGATTAATTATTCTTTCAATTGCTTCAAGTCCTATATGACCTTCTCCTATTTTTTCATGTCTATCCTTATGACTTTCAAAAGGATTTTTACTATCATTTAAATGAATTGCATATAATCTATCTAATCCTATAATTTTATCAAATTCATCTAAAACATTATCTAAATTATTTACTATATCATAACCTGCATCATAAACATGGCAGGTATCAAGGCATACACCTAAATGATCATTTAATTTAACTTTACTTATTATTTCTGCAATTTCTTCAAAGGACCTACCAACTTCTGTTCCTTTTCCAGCCATTGTTTCAAGTAAAACTTTTGTTGTTTGTTCTTCCTTTAAAACACAGTTTAACATATCAACTATATAATTTATTCCAATTTCTGTTCCTTGCTTTACATGACTTCCTGGATGAAAATTATATAGGCTATTAGGAACATATTCCATTCTTTTCAAGTCATCTTCAAAGGTTCTTTTAGCAAAATCTCTTATTTTTTCATCAGCAGAACATGCATTTAAAGTATATGGAGCATGGGCTAATATTACTTCAATATTATTTTCTTTTGCAAATTTTATAAATGCTTCTGCATCTTTTGGATCAATATCTTTAGCCTTGCCACCTCTAGGATTTCTAGTAAAAAATTGAAATGTATTTCCACCTATAGAAATTATTTCTTTCCCCATATTTAAAAAACCTTTTGCTGAGGATAAATGACAACCAATTTTAAGCATAAATCTTCCTGCTACTTAAAATGTAATCAAATATAAACATTTTAAGAATTTTACTGTTTCAATGTATCTGCTTTTGTTATAAAAACTACTTGCATTTGATATGATACTCCACAGTC
>NZ_JBQHRN010000057.1:0-6378 GCF_052066735.1 Clostridium sp. HCP1S3_C6 | reverse complement strand
TATTGTAAGTATGTACCGATGGCTAGTCGGGAATTTACGACTGTGGAGTATCATATCAAATGCAAGTAGTTTTTATAACAAAAGCAGATACATTGAAACAGTAAAATTCTTGAAATGTTTATATTTGATTACATTTTAAGTAGCAGATGGTTAATTGTCTTTATACAAATGTAAAGGTGTTGTAATAAAAACTCAAGATTATAAAGAAAATGATAAACTTTTATGGATTTTTACCGATAAATATGGTAAGGTATCTTCAATAGCTAAAGGAGCTAAAAAAAGCAAAAGTAAATTATTTGGGGTCACATTGAATTTATGCTATTGTGATTTCGTATTTTTTAAAGGTAGAGGACTTGCTAATCTTCAGGAAGGTAAAATAATAAAATCATTCCAAGATTTAATGAATAATTTAGATAAGCTTATATATTCTTCATATATTGCAGAACTTATAGATATTGCTCTTTTAGATGGAGAAGTAAATTATAAGCTTTTTAAAGAATTTATTACATGCCTTTATCTTTTAGATACAGATGCTTTAGATTATGAACTTTTAATAAGAGCATTTGAACTTAAATTATTAAAAGAAACAGGTTATGGGATTAATTTAGATTCATGTGCTATATGTAAAAAGAAAATTACTGTAACCAATTATATTAGTTTAGCTTATTATGGTGGTGTATGTGAAAATTGTAAGCGTGAGCATGGTATTTTTATATCAAAAGGAGCATATAATGCTATACGATTTTTAACAAATACTTCATCAGATAAAATATATAAATTAAATTTATCGGAAGACATAAAAAAGGAAATTGCTAAAGTGACTAACTTTATTATTTCTTCTAATTATGCTAAAAAACCAAAAAGTTTAGAGATGTTTAATTATTTAAGGGAGTGATGATTTATGGAAATTTCATTAGAAAAAATTGATCAAGTAGTTGAGAGAACTTATGTATCATATAAGGAAGCAAAGGAAGCTTTAGAAAGATGTAGTGGAGATGTTTTAGCTGCTATAATATACTTAGAAGATAAAAAGAAAAAGCAAGAAGATTTAGATAATGAAGGACAAAAAAATGAAACAGTTGAAGAATTTAAAGCATGGCTTAAGGATGTTATTAATAAGGGTAATGTAACAAGAATAAAGGTAAAGAAGGATGATAATGTTATTGTAGATGTACCAGTAAATGCTGGAATTGCTGCGGCAGTAATAAGTATTGTTGTTCCTGCAATATTTGCATTTGGTGTTATAGCAGCTGTGGCTACAAAAGTTACTATAGAAATTACAATGAAAGACGGTACAGTTAAGGTAGTTAATAAATATGTAAGTGATGCAGCAAAAGATATTAAGGAAAAAGCAATTAATATAAGTGAACAAATTAAAGCTGAAATTAATAAAGTATCTAAGAAGGATCAAGAAAAAACTCATGTATATACAGGAGATGAAACTATTTATAGCTACAAAGTAAATTTTGATGAAAATGGCAATGAGCAAGAAACCAAAATAGATGCAGATAACAGTGAAGATAGTAATGAAGTTTAAAGAAAGTGGCTGCGGCCACTTTTTTTAACGAAAATGTTAACAAAAATGTTAAAATAGGAAGAAAAACAAGGAAAACAGGGGCTTTAAAGCGATTTATTATTTAAATTAACCATAGTCAAATTTATTTTACATGGTATAATTATAATGTAATGTAAATTAATGCTTTTAAGTTCTCAAGACTAAGAAAGAGGGAGTTACATGAATTTGTCTCAAAGACAAGAACAAATAATAAAATTAGTTAAAGAAAAGGGACCAATAACTAGTAGTGCTCTTGCTTCTATTTTAGGAGTTACAAGAGCAGCACTTAGGGCGGATTTGGCAATTCTTACAATGCTTGGTATTTTAGATGCAAAACCTAAAGTTGGATATGTATATTCTACTAAGCATAAAAATAAAGGGATGCTAAGTAGTATTTCTCAAATAAAGGTAAAAGAAATAATGTCAAAGCCTGCAATGGTTAATGAAGGAACTATGGTATATGATGCAATCGTATACTTGTTTTTGAATGATGTTGGAACAGTTTTTGTGGAGAATAAGGGATTTTTAGTAGGGGCAGTTTCAAGAAAAGATTTTTTAAAAATATCAATAGGTGGTACTGATATTCATAAAGTACCTGTTGGAGTTATTATGACTAGAATGCCTAATATAATATGTGGAAGTCTTGATGATAATGTTTATGACTTAGCAAAAAAAATTATTGTCCATGAAATTGATAGTATACCGATTGTAGAAAAAGTTAAAAGTGATGACAATAAAGAGTTATACAAAATAATAGGTAAGATATCAAAAACTAATATTACTAAGCTTTTTGTAAAACTTGGAGAAGATTAAAAAATTTTTGATACTTGTCTATTTGGGTGGTTACTTAAGAGTGCTGTATTTAGTATAGGATTCTTTTAGTATAAATATAATAAAATATAAAATAATAGACGGAGGAGTATTGAGATGGGAAAAAAATATGTTTACCTTTTTAGTGAAGGAAATGCTAACATGAGAGAGCTTTTAGGAGGAAAAGGAGCAAATTTAGCAGAAATGACTACACTAGGAATTCCAGTTCCACATGGTTTTACTGTAACTACAGAAGCTTGCAATAAGTATTATGAAGATGGTGAAAAAATTGCCCCTGAAATCTTAGAAGAAATTCAAAAGAATGTAAAAACACTTGAAGATTTAACTGGTAAAAAATTTGGAAGTTTAGATGATCCATTACTTGTATCAGTAAGATCAGGAGCAAGAGCTTCAATGCCAGGTATGATGGATACAATATTAAATCTTGGCTTAAATGACCAAGCAGTAGAAGTTGTAGCCCAAAAAACTAATAACCCAAGATTTGCATATGATTCATATAGAAGATTTATACAAATGTTCTCTGATGTAGTTATGGGTATTGATAAAAGATTATTTGAGGATAGACTAGATGAAATTAAAGATTCAAAAGGATATAAGTTTGATACAGATTTAACTTTTGAAGATTTAAAAGGAATAGTAAATGATTTTAAGAAAATATACAAGAAAGAAAAGGGTGAAGATTTTCCTCAAGATCCAAAAGTTCAGTTAATTGAGTCAATTACAGCTGTATTTAGATCATGGAATAATCCAAGAGCTATAGTATATAGAAGATTAAATGATATACCAGGCGAATGGGGTACAGCAGTAAATGTACAACAAATGGTATTTGGTAATAAAGGAGAGACATCAGGAACAGGTGTTATTTTCTCAAGAAACCCTGCTACTGGTGAAAATAGAATATACGGTGAATATTTAATGAATGCACAAGGTGAAGACGTTGTTGCAGGTATAAGAACTCCACAACCAATAGGAAAATTAAAAGAACAAAATCCTAAGATATATGAACAATTAGTAGGGATAATAAACAAATTAGAAACACATTACAAAGACATGCAAGATATGGAAATAACAATAGAAGAAGGCAAATTATTCTTTTTACAAACTAGAAATGGTAAGAGAACAGCCCAAGCAGCACTTAAAATAGCAGTTGATCTAGTTAAATCAGGAATGATTACAAAGGAAGAAGCTTTATTAAAAGTTGATCCAAAGCAATTAGATTCTCTTCTTCATCCAGCATTTTTATCTGATGATTTAAAGAAAGCCAAAGTTGTAGCAAAAGGACTTCCTGCATCACCTGGAGCTGCATGTGGTAAAATAGCATTTACAGCTGATGAAGCTAAGGAAAGAGCAAAAAATGGAGAAAAAGTTGTTCTTGTAAGATTAGAAACTTCACCAGAAGATATAGAAGGAATGATTGCTGCTGAAGGTATATTAACAGTTAGAGGTGGAATGACATCTCATGCAGCTGTTGTGGCTAGAGGTATGGGTACTTGCTGTGTAGCAGGTTGTGGTGCACTTAAGGTTAATGAGGATGCTAAGAAAGTAATAATAGATGGTAAGGAATATGGAGTAAATGATTATATTTCAATTGATGGTGCAACAGGTAATGTTTATGCAGAAGCAGTTAAAACTGTAACTCCAGAAATTACTGGATATTTTGCTGAATTTATGACATGGGCTGATGAAGTTAGAGTGTTAGAAGTAAGAACAAATGCTGATAATCCAAGAGATACTAAGCAAGCAGTTGAATTTGGAGCAGAAGGTATTGGACTTTGTAGAACAGAGCATATGTTTTTTGCAGATGATAGAATAATGGCTGTTAGAGAAATGATAGTAGCAAAGGATGTAGATCAAAGAAGAAAAGCATTAGCTAAAATCTTACCAATGCAAAAGAAAGATTTTATTGAGATGTATGAAGCTTTAGAAGGAAAACCAGCCACTATAAGATTCTTAGATCCACCATTACATGAATTTTTGCCACATTCAGAAGAAGATATAAAATCTCTTGCAAAAGAAATGGATTTAAGTTATGAAGAACTTAAAGCAACTGTAGATGAACTTCATGAATTTAATCCTATGATGGGACACAGAGGATGCAGACTTGCAGTTTCATATCCAGAAATTGCAGAAATGCAAACAAGAGCTGTTATTGAAGCAGCAATAGAAGTAAGAAAAGAAAAGGGATATGATATTATTCCAGAAATAATGATACCTTTAGTAGGAGAAGTTAAGGAATTAAAATATGTTAAAGATATAGTTGTTAAAACAGCAGAAGAAGTAATGAAAGAAAACAACGTAAACTTTAAATATAAAGTTGGAACAATGATAGAAATTCCAAGAGCTGCTCTTACTGCAGATAAGCTTGCAAAGGAAGCTGAATTCTTCTCATTTGGTACAAATGATTTAACTCAAATGACATTTGGATTCTCAAGAGATGATGCAGCTAAATTCCTTGGAGCATATTATGATAAGAAAATATATGAACAAGATCCATTTGCAAAACTTGATCAAGTTGGAGTTGGTTCTTTAATTAAGATGGCAGCAGAAAAATCTAGAAGTGTAAGACCAGATATTCATCTTGGAATATGTGGTGAACATGGAGGAGATCCTTCATCTATTGAATTCTGCCATAATGTTGGACTTGATTATGTATCATGCTCACCATTTAGAGTGCCTCTTGCAAGACTTGCTGCAGCACAAGCCCAAGTTAAGAATAAGAGATAATATTTAAGAAGGTTGTATTGAAAAATATTAAGTTTTTAATTATTTTTCAATACTCCTTTTTGTTTTTTACTGCAAATCTTTTTATAATTTCCATTTTGTATTTTTAAAGTAGTTTATAGCATTGTTTACAAAGTTAATTTGGTATGGTAATGCTTGTAAGCTTTTTTTGAATATCTTTTCTATTTCACATCTATCTATAGAAGAATTTAATCTTTTATCTTTTAGATTTTTGTTTCCATAAAAGTTTTTATCATAATAATATGATTTAGAAAGTTTAAAATATTTTTGAGGGAAAGAAACATATGAAACTATATATTTTATATCATCTTCATTAAGTGTATAAATATTATTGTATTTTTTAAGTAATGATATAAATAATTTAAAGTCCCATTTTGTACTATTACGCTTTAAAAGCCTACGTAAAAAGTATGATATATCATGAGATATAAAGTCATATTTACATTTGTCAAAATCGATAACTGATGTTTTGGTGTTAGAAATAATAATGTTTTTATTAACATAATCTCCATGAGTTAAGGATTTAGATAAGTTCTCATAAGAAATTTTTGCAGAGACTTCTAAGGATTTTTCAGCAAGGAAATTATTTGCTTCAAAATTTTTAATAAAATAATTTGAAAAAGAATCATTTAAGTTTATAGCTAAAGATGAAATTCTATTTAAATCTTCAAAGTGTTTTAAGGTTTGTATGTATAAATTGCTTAGCCCTTTTCTTGGAAAACTTCCTTTAATTGGAGTGAAATCTTTTGAGGTTTTATGAATATAAGCAAGAGTTTCTATAGAATTAAATAAATGTAGTACATTATCAAAATTACATTTGTCACCATTAATCCATGGGGTTAATATAAAAAATTTATCAAAAGCCTTTGAAAATCTATTACAAGAAATAGTAGGCATAAGTCTTGGCACACTTATATTATACCTATATAGCCATTCAAGAGCAGAATAAATATATAAAAGGTTACTTTCATCATAATAAACTTTTTTTAAACAGTAGTTAATATTCTTTTTAGAAATTTTATATATTATTCTTTGTTTATTTGTATTTTTAAATTTTATAAGTGAAATATCACAATCAAATAAATTGTATTGGGGGAGTATATATTTGCTTATATTTTTTTTATCAAAGATAGGATTTTTTATTTCGTTTTTTTTACTCATAAAGAATCTCCTAAAATAATACTTATATATAGTATTATCTCTGTCTCTTATACACATCTGACGCTGCCGACGACCGTTGCGTAGTGTAG
>NZ_JBQHRN010000056.1:0-7129 GCF_052066735.1 Clostridium sp. HCP1S3_C6 | reverse complement strand
CTGTGGAGTATCATATCAAATGCAAGTAGTTTTTATAACAAAAGCAGATACATTGAAACAGTAAAATTCTTAAAATGTTTATATTTGATTACATTTTAAGTAGCAGATAATATTATGCACATAGATAGAACCAAGGTTAAAAATGTTTTTAATAATTATGTTGATAATTATAATAGTCATGATGGAAAAATAAAATTAAAAATATATCATACATATAAGGTAAGTGAGATTTGTGAGAAAATTGCAAAAAGTTTAAAATTTAATAATGAAGACATAGATTTAGCATATCTTTTAGGTATTCTTCATGACATAGGAAGATTTGAGCAAGTAAGAAGATATGGAACATTTAATGATGCTAAGTCTATAAACCATGCTAAGCTTGGGACTGAAATTTTATTTGATGAAGGTAAAATTAGAGATTTTATTGATGATGAAAGTGAAGATGAATTAATAAAAAGTGCTATTTTGTATCATAATATGTATGAGATACCAAAGACTTCTTCAAAGCGTATAGAATTATTTTCAAAACTTTTAAGAGATGCAGATAAAATAGATATATTTAGGGTTAATGTACAAGATCCACCTATAGATGTATACGGATCTTCCAAGGATGAAATTATTAATTCTAGGATTACTAATGAAGTACTAGAATCATTTAAAAGACTTGAAACGGTACCTAGAGTATATAAAAAGACTGCTGTAGATAATGTAGTATGCCACATTGCATATGTTTTTGGTATATATTTTAAAGAAAGTATTAAAATTATTATAAATGAAGGATATTTTCAAAAACTTATAGAGTTTAAGTCTAATGATGATATTACTAACAAACAGTTTGATGAAATTCGTAAAGTAATTGATTTATATATTAAAAAAAAGCTCCACAATTAATTTTGTGGAGTTTTTTTTAAAGAATGGTATCAACGCCATTTACTTTTGCTTGTTCATTTTCTTTAACGGGTATAACTATGCATTTTTGACCATTTATTATTTCAGATTTTATTTCAGATACCTTTTGAGGTTTTACATTAAGAATAATATCATAATCTGTTATATTGTTATCTTCAATAGATTGTTCATCTAAATCATTATTTTCGGAATCGTCTTTAAGTTCTTCTTTCCTTTTATCTAATTCAGTTTGAAGTACTTGAACTTTTTTCTTTAATTTTTCTTCTTTCTTTCGTTGTTCATTTTTTTCTAAAGTTTTTTTATCAAGAAGATGTTCTATTACAGGTGGAGCATCTTTAAATTCTTCAGTATAGCATTTTTCTATTTTTGTACTTATTTCTTCTGGTACACCACTATCTGCTAAAACTTCAGAAATAGAATCATTAGTTAATACCATTGGAGTATTGCTTACTGTTGTATCATTATATTCATCAACCATATTATTAAGATTTTCTTGTATCTCCATAAACAGATGTTCTGATTTTTCATCATCTGAACCTACTGCATTTTTAATAATATTTGTAAAGGCTTCTTTTTGTTCTGTTGCAGTTGTTTTATAGGGGCATCCAAGAGCACCCTCCATTAATTCTGGATGAGTATCCTTTGCATTTTTTGTGAAATATAATAATGAATCAATATCAGAACTACGTTCTGTAAATGCAGGAAATAAAAATCCATTAGCAGGAGGTTCAACTATCCAATCTCTTATACGTGCGCCTATTCTGTTGTCATCTTCAAAATACCTAAGACCTGGTTTTGATAATGATACTGGACATATTGCACATAATATATATTCATAAACTTCTTCAGATTCATCTAATTTTAAATTGTCAGTAGTTTTTGTTATTACATCATAGGCATCATGAAAGACAAGTATTAAATAATTACCTTCATAATCGTAATTATCAATAATTGATTTATATAGCTTTTCTAAAAGAGCATCATCTTTTAAAGCACTCTTTTTTAGCGCCATTAAATCGTATTGAGTTCCACCTGTTTCTTCTTGCTCAGAAGGAAAATTAAGTTCTAAAAGATTATTACCTAATGTTCCTGAAAGAGTCTTTTTGGCAATTTCTAAGTATTTGAAAAATTCATCTTCATCTAAGTTTAAAAAGGTTTCTTTTATATTTAAAATAATATTTTTGTTGGAATTTACATAACATCCACACATTTTGGTGAAAGTACATTCATCCTTTTTGAAACGTCTTTTAAGTTCTAAAACATCTTTCTTTCTCATTTTTTACCTCTTTCTTGTGAGTTTTATTACCTACCATTTTGAATTACATGTTCGTACCAATTTCTTTCATCTTTAGATCCTAAAATAATTCTTTCATTTTCAGTATTTTGTATTTCGAGCATTTTGCCAACTTCTTCATCATTAAGTGACATTGGAATAATATCTTTATGATGAGCTCTTACAAGTCCTAATTTGAAAAATTGTAATTCATATTGTTCACTAATAAGAACAGAAAATGAAATGCCACATAAGTGTTCATTAACATTTGCAAATTCATTTGTACTTTGATTTATAATAAGTTTTTTTTCTTCTTTATCAACGCCACTAAGATATAGAATTAAGAATTTAGGCGTAATATTTACTATGCCTTCATAAAATGTTGTCCTTTTTAATGCAAGTTCAAGAGAGTCATAATATTTTTTATAGTCATCAAGACTTATATGATCTTTTTCTATTAATGAACGCAATTTAGGATTATTTAACTGATCATCATTTTGAATTCCTGTAATAGCAACTGCACGAAGTATATTGTTATCTTCAAAAATTTTGATAACAGCACCTACAATATTTTTTTTTGATGATTCACTATAATAATAGCCATAGTATGTACCAATAAATTTTGTATCGAAGCCTTGAATATTTTGACTTCTGCTTGAATCTGTAAGAGATAAGTCTTCTCTTAAAAATTGAAATGTTGTAATTTCAGGAGTAAGATTGCAATTGTAGAAATTTACAATTTTGTTTACTATATTTATACTTGGAACAAATTCTGGATTTCTGCATTTTGATAAATTTACGTATGATGGAAGTTCATCTTCATTTCTAATATAAATAGGACATTCTCCGGAACCTGATACATAATAAGGTGCAGTATTAAGCTTTTTCCACATATAGTCATAGTTAATATGGAAAAATTTATTCTCCTCAGGAGTTAATTTTGTAACATTACGTGCCATATAAAATCCCTCTTTTGTATAAAATTTCTATTGTAATATAATATGTAACATAAGTATAACATACATATAAATAGTGCAAAAGAAAAAAAGTATAAAATAGTTTAATTTTAGTTTAAAATAAATCTATTTTAGTATAAATATTGTTTAAAATTAAAAAAGAACAGCTTTTTAATTACAAAAATCTGTTCTTTCTATATTATTGTTTTATGCTAGTTTGAGATTTTATTATTAATGGTACAATAATAAATATATAAATATATTCTACAAATCGCATTAGAAATTTTGCTGCTGATTTTCCTATAAAATTCATACTTGCATTTATAAAATATTGATTCCAGAAGTACATAGGAATTAGTGCTATTATTGTAATTATAATAAGTTTCTTTTTGTCTTTTCCAATTTCAAATTTAATAAAGCACCATCTACATAGTCCATTGGATATGGTTTAAATGTTATGTAAACAACTAAAGCAACAATTACTGTAAAACCAATAATTACGAAAGTAATATCACGATTTTTAACATCTGCTTCTATCCATTTATATAGATATGTATTTTTGAATGTCCACTTGGAAATGAATAACCTGTTGCTGTTGTTATAGCATCTCCTGCTGGAATAATTCTTGCATCCTTAATCCAAGGTCTATATACACAAGCAGTTAGTTTTAAAAAGCCATTTACTAAATTTGCTCCATAAAGGTGGTAAGTGCACCTTCTCTTACCTTATGGAATCAGTTGAGTTGCCTATATAATGTATGTACACTAATTTGTACAATGATGCTATCTATAGTATCTCTTATGATAATTATTGTTGCAGGGGTTAAAGATAAAAGTTGTCGTTCCTATGGCATTTTTGCAGGAATTGCTCTTGGAATGATGATGGTAGGGGCTTTCGGTATGAATATTGTCTCTAAAGAATACTTTGGAATTGTTGAAAGATTTAGTGTATTTGCTGCAACTGGTTTCAATGCGGTATTTGGAGTACATTTGTATATGATGGATCTATCAAGTGAAAATTGTGACTGTAAGCATATATAAATGACCATTGATTTCTATATAACATTTGAAATGCTACACAAAACAGGTATTATATATCTTAAAGGGATTGGTGTAGATGAAAGTGTTTTATTATCAATGTAAAGAGAATTATCAAGTTATTGGAGATGGAGGAAACAATGAAACAGTTAGTAATATATATACATGGAAAAGGTGGTAGTGTGAAGGAGGCAGAGCATTATAAACCATTTTTTGCAACGAATGATGTGATTGGATTTGACTATCAGGCACAGAATCCTTGGGAAGCTAAAAGTGAGTTTCAAGATTTTTTTCACAGATATAGAAAGAGCTATGATACTATTATACTGGTGGCAAATAGCATTGGTGCCTTTTTTGCAATGAGTGCACTAGGAAAGGAACAGGTGGACAAAGCATTTTTCATTTCACCAATTGTTAATATGGAGAAGTTGATTATAGATATGATGGGCTCGGCAAGAGTTACTGAGTATGAACTTTATAGGAAAAAAGATATTAGAACGGAATTTGGAGAGACATTATCATGGGAATATCTGTGTTATGTTAGAGAACATCCCATTGAATGGCAAGTCCCAACTTACATATTGTATGGAGGAAAAGATAATCTTACTTCTATGGAAACTATATCCCAATTTGCAAAATGTATTGGCGCAAGGCGTATGGATAAGATGGAAGATCTTAAAAAGGATAGAGTAATACCGATATTTTGGGATTTAACAAATGAGGAATCTATGATAAAATGTGTAGAAAGTATAATAAGGGAATCTGGTCATATTGATGTGCTTATCAACAATGCTGGATATGGTTCTTATGGAGCAATAGAAGATGTACCAATAGAAGAAGTTAAAAGACAGTTTGACGTAAACCTTTTTTGTATGGCAAGGTTGATACAGCTTGTTACACCAGGAATGAGAGCAAATAATTATGGTAAGATTGTAAATATATCTTCTATGGTGGTAAAATATGGACAAGATTTGGGGCTGGTATCATGCAACAAAGTTTGCCTTTCGTGCATTTTCTCTTGGACTGGGAAATCAGTTACAGCATATAAGCAGGAACTTTCACTGTAAAGAAATTGCTTTTGAATAATTATAAAGTAATTGTATTAAAATTACTAGAAAATGTACCTAAAAATATACTGATTCTAAGATTTTCTAATACTTAATAAGGAACAATGTTATAAAAGGATTTATATAGAAAAGAAAGAATATGAGAGGGTGGTTATTGAAATGGTTTGAACAGTTTGATATGAAGAAAAATCTTATTAATGAGGTGAAAGCACAAGATGATTAAAGTACTTTTCGTATGCCACGGCAATATTTGTAGATCACCAATGGCTGAGTTTGTGTTAAAAGATATGGTTGCAAAGTGTGGTCTTGCCGAACAGTTTGAAATTGCTTCAGCAGCTACAAGCACAGAGGAAATATTCAATGGGGTAGGAAATCCTGTTTATCCTCCAGCTAAGGCTGAGTTAGCAAAACATGGCTTGAGTTGTGAAGGAAAAAGAGCAGTACAATTAAAAAGTTCTGACTATGACTATTACGATTACCTTATCGGAATGGATACTAAGAATATATCCAACATGGAAAGGATAACAGGTCATAAAGAAGGAACCAAAATACGATTACTTTTGGATTTTAACAACCAATCAAAATCGGTGAGAGACCCTTGGTATTATGATTGCTACGATGAAACATATTGTGATGTTGTAACAGGATGCACTGCATTTCTGAAGTATTTAAAAACAGAGGGCAAGATCTGATGCAGAAATCACAATACAAGCAAATGTAATCGTTGAAATTACAATAGAAATATGTTATTCTTACTGAAGAAGTGGAGGTATACAAATGCAGATTTCTAGTAGATTTACAATGGCAATTCATATGTTTGCCTGTATAGATACATTTGCAGATAAGAAGATGACTAGTGAATTTATGGCAGGTAGTATTGGTACAAATCCAGTGATAATTAGAAAGCTTTTACAACAGCTAAAATCTGCTGGATTGATTGAAGTATCAAGAGGAACAGGCGGAGTAAAGATAATAAGACC
Source organism: Clostridium sp. HCP1S3_C6 (assembly GCF_052066735.1). Taxonomy (NCBI): domain Bacteria; kingdom Bacillati; phylum Bacillota; class Clostridia; order Eubacteriales; family Clostridiaceae; genus Clostridium; species Clostridium sp. HCP1S3_C6. The sequence goes on along the minus strand of NZ_JBQHRN010000056.1, from coordinate 907 downwards.
TTTAGAGAAAATAACCTTTTTAGATATTTATAAAGCTGTTGAGTGTACGCCAAATGAAGAGTTATTTCATTTTCACGAAAATCCTAATAAATTATGCCCAGTAGGTAGAAATATTCATAATATTTTGGATGGAAAGTTATTAACAGTTCAACAGGCAATGGAAAAAGAAATGTCTCAAATAACATTGGCAGATGTAAAAAAAGATACAGAAAAATGGCTTACCAAAGTATGATATAAATAGCTTTAGATCACTTGATCTAGGGCTTTTTTTATAAGAAATTATGAGATTAAGAAAATTAGATGTAACTATTAACGTTACATTAAAATGATGATACAATACTTGATGTAACAGACGATATTACACCAAATAAGGCGCCATATTTGCAATAAAGTAATAGTTTTTGGAGGTATGATTATGAATAATTATAGTAAAGTAAACGTATCTAATGAAGGGAGAAAGTGTAGAACTTAATGCAGGTGACTGGATTCGTATTTCGCCAATTGCAAAGAGACAATTTTTCGCAGCAGAAGATTCTGCTATAAGTTTTGTATGTATTCAAATAAAGGAAAATTCCCTTGAAGGTTACACTGCAGATGATGCAGTGATAGAACAGTAAAATTTTTTATTAAATTTAAAAATATCTTTTTATTACTTTTTTAATAAAGATAATATATTTTTGATAAAAATATAATTTAATTTTAAAATATTGAAAAAATATATTTAATATAATAAAATTGTTGTAATAATAAAAGTAAGCTCTTAGAGCTTATTTTTTTGTTTTAATTATCTTTTAAAAAAGGAGCTTATTAATAGTTATTAAAAATATATTCAAATATAATCAAATGTAATATAATATATTTAGGGGTGATTATATTTGAGTAAAAATTATAAACCAAAAGAATTTGC
>NZ_JBQHRN010000055.1:0-7227 GCF_052066735.1 Clostridium sp. HCP1S3_C6 | reverse complement strand
TCTTGTATAGCAAATTCTTTTGGTTTATAATTTTTACTCAAATATAATCACCCCTAAATATATTATATTACATTTGATTATATTTGAATATATTTTTAATAACTATTAATATTCTCCTTGTAATATATTTTTATACTTCAATATAATATGGACAAATATCCTCATATTCACTATTTTTCATTCTAAATCCATTTGGAATTGTTCCAAGTTGTTTAAATCCAATTCTTTCATATAAATGTCTTGCATGAGTATTAGTTGCAACAACTGCATTAAATTGTAAGACCTTGAAATTTAATTCTCCTGCTTTTTTTATACAATCCTTAACTAATTTTTCTCCAATATGAAGTCCTCTTACTTGTAATGATACTGCATAACTAGCATTACATATATGACCACATCTACCTATATTATTAGGATGAAGTATATAAAGTCCTACTACTTTTTTATTTACTGTATCTTCAGCAACTGCACAATAGCTTTGATTGTAAAAAAACTTTTCTCCTGAAATTTCATCTAAACATTCTTCCTGAGGAAAAGCTATACCTTCTTCAACAACTTCATTCCATATTCTTATCATTTCTTTAATATCTTCTTTTGTATATTTTCTTATTGATAATTTTTCCATTTTAATACTTCCTTTTACTGTCTTTAAATTAATAATATTATATCACTCAATAAATATTAATTCATTATAATATATTTTTACCATAAAAAATAACCATTGTAATATTTTATAAATAAAACAATGGCTATTTTATAAAAATTTCATTATAATTTTTTATGACATATCATCTCCTAAAATATTTTAAGCTAATTTAGTAGCTACCGCAATAATTCCCATACCAATAAAAGCAATAATAACACCCATTAATAAAACCATAATATCAAATCCTTTCTTTTTTGATTTATTATGATTTTATTATATCTTGAAAGAATATGATTATAAATCTTATTTATGTGCTATTTAATTTAATTATAATATTATTTATATTAATTTTAGTTTAATTAAGAACATATTACTTGATTAATTGACATATCATTAGAGCTCCTACTTTTTTGTTTCTTGTTTGAAATTTGCATGATATAATTTATAAATTTGATATGAACATGCATTCAAAAAACTACCTTTAAAACAGTAAAAACATTAATCTTCTTCATAAATCCAATACTAACAATATACGGAAAATTTATTTAAAAATTGTAACGTAAGATATCTTAAATTTCATGCATTAAGACACACTTACGCTACATTGCAATTTGAAAATGATATTCCTTTAAAAACTATATCACTTTTGCTTGGTCATTCAAGTATAAGTACCACTGCTGATATTTATACTCACGTTATGAAAAAATAAAAAAATAAAGCTACTGATATAATTAATGTGTTAAAAATGTGTTAAAACCAAAAATGTGTTAATTATATACTTCTTACAAATGGCTATATATCTACATTTGAACGTGGTTAAAAAGTCTTTAATGTCCAATCCTCACAATTCCAAACTTCTGTTACTAAGCCATTATAAAATTCAGGTTCATGAGATACTAAAAGAATTGAACCTTTATATTCTTTAAGAGCTCTTTTTAATTCGTCCTTAGCATCTTGATCTAGATGGTTTGTAGGTTCGTCTAGAACTAATATATTAGTTTCTCTGTTTATTATCTTGCATAATCTAACTTTTGCAGCTTCTCCTCCTGATAATACTCTTATTTTAGACTCAATTTGCTTTGATGTAAGACCACATTTTGCCAGAGCACTACGTATTTCATATTGATTAAATGAAGGAAATTCTTCCCACACCTCTTCTATACATGTATTATTATTATTTTCTCTATCTTCCTGTTCAAAGTAACCTATATTTTGATAATCTCCCTTATGTACATTTCCAGAAAGAGGTTTTATTATTCCAAGAAGACTTTTTAAAAGTGTTGATTTTCCAAGTCCGTTTGCACCAACTAAAGCAATTTTTTGACCTCTTTCCATATAAAGATTAAGAGGTTTTGTAAGAGGACTATCATATCCTATTACAAGATCTTCTGTTTCAAAAATAACTTTACCTGGAGCCTTAGCTGTTTTAAAATTAAACTCTGGTTTTGGTTTTTCTTTAGATATTTCTATTCTTTCCATTTTATCAAGTTTCTTTTGTCTTGATTTTGCCATGTTAGCAGTTGCAACATTAGCTTTATTTCTAGCAACAAAATCCTCAAGCCTTGCTATTTCTTTTTGTTGCTTTTCATATGCTGCTAAAAGTTTTTTCTTATTTTCTTCATAAATACGCATAAACTCATTATAATCTCCAACGTATCTTGTAAGTTTTCTATTTTCCACATGATATATTAAGTTTACAACATCATTTAAAAATGGGATATCATGAGATATTAATATAAAAGCATTTTCATAAGCTTGTAAATATCTTTTAAGCCACTCTATATGCTCTTCATCTAAATAATTTGTAGGTTCATCTAAAAGCATTATATCTGGTTTTTGCAAAAGAAGTTTTCCTAACAATATCTTTGTTCTTTGACCTCCTGATAAATCATCTACATCCTTATCAAGTCCTAAATCTAAAAGTCCAAGCCCCTTTGCCACTTCTTCTACCTTTGCATCTATTATGTAAAATCCATTATTATCTAAAAGATCTTGAATAACAGATGTTCTTTCCATCATTTTTTCAAGCTCATCAGGTGTACAATCACCCATTTTTCCATAAAGTTCATTCATTTCAGCTTCCATATCAAATAAGAACTTAAATGCATCTTTTAATGCATCTCTTATACTTTGACCTTTTTTTAAAACTGCATGTTGATCCATATATCCAACTCTTACATTATTAGACCATATTACTTTACCTTCATCAGGCATAAGTTTACCTGTTATTATGTTCATAAAAGTTGATTTTCCTTCACCATTTGCTCCAATAAGACCCACATGTTCACCTTTTAATAATCTAAAAGATACATCTTCAAATATTGCTCTATCTCCAAAACCATGGCTTATATTTTTAACAGTTACAATGCTCATTAAAAACCTCCGTATTACAATTTTTTATCTTATGATAGATATTTTATTATATATTAATAATTTTTTCTACAAATTATTAATAAAAAAAGCACAAAAGTAATAAATCTTAGAGATTGTAATTACCTTTGCACTTCAAATATCTTAAAAATTAATAATCATATTTATTGCAATTTTCACAAACAACTACTGAAAGGGTTTTATCTTCCACTAATTTTTTATAAGAACATAAAAATTCATTTAATTCAATATCATTTAAATCAACCTTACCAAAGCTTTTTATAAAAACATTTGTAGATTCTAAAAATATTTCAATATCATTTTTTTCATTTTTTATATAATAAGTTGTTGTAGTTTTATTTTTTAATCTTCCTTTATATTTTTCTTGAAAACTTACTGTTTTCCTAAGATTTTCGTAATCTTCCCCTATATTTGAAATATTAATTCCTGCTAATTTCAATTGTTCTTCTAGCATGGATGAATCAAATCCATATCTCTCCATTAGCTTTTTTTGAATATTTAAAAACTTATCTTGAGAAATATTATTTTCATTCATATATTCATATATTTTCTGAGTAAATTCAGACATGGTAATTTTGCCTTCTGCCATCTGGTAATACAATGAATACATATAGTCTTCTAACTTATCAACATCCTTGTCTTTAGCTTTATTTTTTATTTCATTAAAGTCTATAATTCTATCACTCATATATACACCATCCTCAATTTGATTAAAATATATTTTACTTCATTATAGACTAAATTGCCATACTTATTGAACAAATTAATTTATTTTTTACAATTAAACTTCAAATAATAATTAATTTTTTTACTTTTCAAATGAAAAAAGGAGGCTGCTTTCACGCAGCCTAAAAATTTATTTAAATAATTCAGTAGATAAATATCTATCTCCTGTATCTGGAAGTAACACCACAATATTTTTTCCTTTATTTTCTGGTCTTTTTGCTATTTTTTCTGCTGCATATAATGCTGCACCTGATGATATTCCTACAAGTACTCCCTCTGCTTTTGCAATTTCTCTTGCAGCTTCAAAAGCTTCTTCATTTTCTATAGTAACTATTTCATCATAGATTTTAGTGTTTAATGTATCTGGAACAAATCCAGCACCAATACCTTGAATTTTATGTGCTCCAGCCTTACCTTCTGATAATACTGGTGAACCTTTAGGTTCTACTGCTATTATTTTCACATTACTATTTTTAGACTTTAAATATTCACCAACTCCTGTAATAGTACCACCAGTACCAATACCAGCTATAAATATATCAACTTTTCCGTCTAAATCTTCATATATTTCTGGTCCTGTAGTTAATTTGTGAATTTCTGGATTTGCAGGATTTTCAAATTGTGCTGGTATAAATGAATTTTCTATTGAAGCAGCAAGTTCTTTAGCTTTTTCAATAGCGCCCTTCATTCCTTTACTTCCTTCAGTTAAAACAACTTCTGCGCCATAAGCTTTAATTAAATTTCTTCTTTCAATACTCATTGTTTCTGGCATTACAATTTTAACCTCATACCCTTTAGCTGCTGCTACTGCTGCAATTCCGATTCCAGTATTACCACTTGTTGGTTCAATTATTACTGATCCCTTTTTTAATGTTCCTTTCTTTTCAGCATCTTCAATCATTGCCTTTGCTATTCTATCTTTAATACTTCCAGCTGGATTAAAATATTCAAGCTTAACAAAAAGATTTGCATCTATTCCTCTCTTTTCAGAATATTTTTGCACTTCCAATAAAGGTGTTTTTCCGATTAATTCTGTTACATTCTTATAAACTTTTGACATAAAAATCACTCCTTAAAATAAATAATATATAAACTTTATAAATTAAACATATATATTAAGTATGTTTTCTATGTTTTTAGTATATGCCTTATTTTTACTATTGTCAATTATTTTTTTATTTATCAATAAAAAAATAAAAAAGGACATAAAAGCCCTAATATTCTAATCCATACATTTTTTTCATTTTAAATTTTTCTTAAACGTTTCTTAAAATATACTGACTTTATTATTATCTAATGTATTTATGGTATAATTATTATGTAAAATTTAACTTAGGGAGGTAAATAACTATGGCAGTACTTGTTACAGGCGGTATGGGCTATATAGGTAGCCATACTTGCGTAGAATTACTAAATAGTGGTAAAGAAGTTATTGTTATTGATAATCTTTATAACAGTAAAATACAAGTTAAAGATAGAATAAAAGAAATTACTGGAAAGGATATTAAGTTTTACAACATAAACTTAACAGATAAGGAAAAAGCAGAAACAGTATTTAAAGAAAATAAAATAGATTCAGTTATTCATTTTGCAGCATTAAAAGCTGTAGGCGAATCAGTTTCTAAACCTCTTGAATATTATACTAATAATATGACTTGCCTACTAAATATTCTTAATTTAATGAAAGAATACAACGTTAAAAATTTAATTTTTAGTTCTTCTGCAACGGTTTATGGTCAAGCGAAAACTATGCCAATTTTGGAAACTTTCCCAAGAAGCGCTACAAATCCTTATGGGCAAACAAAATTAATGTCTGAAAATATTTTAATGGATCTTGCAAAAGCTGATAAATCATTTAATATAGCACTTCTTAGATATTTTAACCCTATTGGAGCTCATGAAAGCGGACTAATAGGAGAAGAGGCTCGTGGTATTCCAAATAACTTAATGCCTTATATTACAAAAGTTGCAGTTGGTGAATTAAAAGAATTAAGCGTTTTTGGTAATGATTACAATACACCAGATGGAACTTGCATAAGAGATTATATACATGTTGTTGATTTAGCTAAAGGTCATATTAAGGCATTAGAAAAATTAGATACAAATTGTGGACTTGTAATTTATAATCTTGGAACTGGAAAAGGATATAGTGTACTTGATATAGTAAAAGCTTTTAGTAAAGCCAGTAATATAGATATTCCTTATAAAATTGCTCCTAGAAGACCTGGTGACATAACAGTATGTTATGCAGATCCTTCAAAAGCAAATAAAGAACTTAATTGGCATGCAGAAAAGGATATTAATGATATGTGTAGAGATTCTTGGAGATGGCAAAGCCAAAATCCAAAAGGATATGTATAAATAAAACCTATAAAAATGTCAAATTAAAAGCAATATTATTTACACAACATAAATAATATTGCTTTTTATATTTTCATCATTTACCATACCTTCGTATAATGCCTGTGAAAATCCTTTTATACTTGTAATAGGCTTTTAATATCATGAGATAAATCTAAAAGCATTCTATCTCTAGTATCTTTTAGTCTTTTATTTTCTTCTTTACTATTTTTTAATTTTTCAGTTAAGTAATTAATAGTATCACTAATTACTTTAAATTCATATAAATTATCTTCATTTATTCTTTCATCATAATTACCCTCAGTAATTTTAGATAATAAATTATTAATATTATCTAGAGGCTTTTTTATTTTTCTTGTAGTATAAACACTATAAATTATTACACACATTATTGTCAAAAAAAGTGCAATTATTATTGTAATAACATATGTAATTAATACAGGTTTTGAAATACTAGAAGAAATATTGTTAAGCTTAATTCCAATATTAACACTGAATCAATAACATTTCCTTCTCTGTCTAAAATCTCAATATAAGCACATATTTCATTAATTTGATCTTCATCTAAATCTTTATAATCAAGATTACTGTCTGTAATTGCATTTAAAATAGCAATACCATCATTATTAATAATATTACTTATTATAGCTAAAGCAAAATATGAAATAATAATTATTAATGTAATAGTAATTATTAAGGCAATATAATATTTAGATAAGGATACAAGAAGTTTTTCATTCTTTTTTCTACTCATTAACACTTACCAATTTCTCAAATTTATACCCAAGACCGCTTATATCCATCCATCCCAGGCATCATAATGTCAAGAATAGCTAAGTGAAGTTCTATGTCACTATTTATTATTTCTAAAGCTTTGTTTCCATCACTAGCAGTGATAATATTATACCCTTCTTTGTCTAAATATAATTCTATTATTTCAAGTATTTCTTTTTCATCATCACTTACCAAAATATTGTATTTCATTAATAAAGCTGCTACTTAAAATGTAATCAAATATAAACATTTTAAGAATTTTACTGTTTCAATGTATCTGCTTTTGTTATAAAAACTACTTGCATTTGATATGATACTCCACAGTCGTA
>NZ_JBQHRN010000054.1:0-7236 GCF_052066735.1 Clostridium sp. HCP1S3_C6 | reverse complement strand
AACTCATCAGTGTAATTTGTTGATTTTCTAGCCATAATATTTCTCCTTGTATAATTTTTAATATTATATCTTGACCGAATAATTTATGTCTAATTAATTATAACCAATCCATTCTTTTACATCTTTAATCCAACCATTGATTGTTGATTTTGCAATGCTATATTCGCTACTTATTTCAGATACACTCATTCCTGATTTAAATAAATCTACTATCATATCTTTATAATCTTGATCATATCTTCTGCCCTTTCCCTTAATGGACATATCCTTTCTTAACTAAATAATATTTTACTTAGTTTGATTTAATGTGTCCACTACTTTATACTAACACTACTAATAACCTAAAATTATCTTTTTTCTTTATTACTTACAGTTCACTGTAATATCTAATATTATCGTGATTTAATTTAATAATTTATATTGTTAATAGAAATATAAATACTAATACACAAAAATTTAACATATTATGAAATAATAAGATAATGGATTATTAATTAAATATAAATTACTTGATCATAACATATATTAAAAATTATGAAAAAGAGAAATATTGGCTAAAAAAATCAACAAATTATACTGAGCAAATAGTTCAACCTCTAGTAGAAACTTCACAATTATTATATTTAGTTTTTCTAAGCCAATTATTTAATGGTTAAATTCTCAGAACAATTCTTTATATTTAATTTTATACCAATGTATACATTATACAAATATTGTAATTTGCCAATTAAAATATTTATTTTTTAATTCTTTTAATAATTCTTTATCAAGAGAAAAAATAGCTACTTCGCTATGCATATTAGGATTTTCATTATAAGTTCCAGAAAATGATAATACATTAGTACTTCCTAAAATAAAACTATCATCATCAAAAATTATAAGTTTTATATGTGTATTAGTTTCTTGAACTAAAAGTTTATAACCTAGTATATTTTTTAATTCATTTATATAATAATGAGATTTATTTAATTGAACTGGATTTATTAATTTTCCTGATTCTCTTGTGTCCTTTATACCATAAAGGATTTTAATTCTTAAATTAGAGTTTTTTCTAGTTGCTTCTAATAATTTTATTTTCACATTATTAACCTGAGTTTCTTTAAGAAAAGGTGAAGCTATATCTTTAGCGTTTTTAATTTGAGAATACAATTTTTCATATATTCCCTCCTCAGGATCATTTTCAATGGGCTCTGTTGCTATAAGATTGTTTCCCAAATACCAAATATATTTTCCTTTTAAAACGCTTCGGTGATACCTGATATATTCTTCACTTGTTCCACGATTATAGCATCTTTCAAGATAATTATCATTTTTCTTTTCAAAACCTTCATCGAGCTCTGTTCCATCAACTATAACAAGCCATTTTTTTAATACTTTTGCACCATTAAGTGTCTTTCTTCGAATCATTTGGTACACTATATCATGCTGAATATTTTCAAGTTCTTTAGGATCTAATCACTCTAAATATTCATTTAGAGTTACACATAATGAGGCAGATACTCCTTTTCTTTATCTCCAAGGATATTATAAATATTTGAAACTACTTCTTCTTTATTAAAATAATTAGTCATACTCTGCGTAGATGGAAATGAACATATTGATTTACAATATAATGTTCCTAACATAACACGATTTGAATAATCAATATAGCTTGAATTACGTGTATCAGCTACCTTATCAAATCTATTAAATAATCTTGGATAAAACTTTTTTGAATACCGAGACATTCATTTATTGGATTTTTTTCAACTTATTTTTAATTCTTTGTTCTTTCCTTTCCATAAGCCCTCCTGTGAGACAAAGTTTTTCTTTTATTTTACTTCATCACGCGGGAAATGCGTAGATTTCTATATAATTTAATGAGAAATTTTTTTACCTTTCAGTTCTGTAACCAATCCACAATGAATAACAAAATAGAAGTAACCGAAGAAAACAAAGTTACTAATATGCCAAAAGTTATTAATTTTACATATAGAAAATTAGCAAAAGAAATGGGTTTTAAAAAGTTTGGATCTTCTACAAAGAAAAGATTAGAAAATTCTATTAAATGTTTAACTGAAGCCACTATATACAGTAACTTATCTTTCAGAAATCAAGACGAAGGCAAGTACATAACTACTTTCTCTGGAGAAGAAAGTTGCAGAATACTTAAAAAATATAAATCTTATTCTGTAACCAGGCAAAAAAGAATGAAAGAAAATTTGTTATCTCCAAAACAAATTGAAGAGCATCAAAGTGTAGAGATAGATTCATTTTTTTTTGATAATCTATGTAATAATTATTTTAAATTATACGATTATAATAAGTATATGGTATATGCAACTTAAAAAAGGTATATCTAAAAAACTATTGCTTATACTTACACAATGGTCACATGGATATGAGAAATATATAAACATGCAGACTCTTTATGATTACATAGGATTAGACTTCGATGCCACAGGGGATTTAAAGAAACAAAAATTCTACTATAACAAGAAAATAAAGGAGGCTTTAGACGAATTAATCGAAGTAAAGTTTATTCAAAGTTATAAGTTTGAGGTTAATAAAGGTGTATTATTAGACTTCAATGCCACAGGCAAAAAGCTTGCTAGAGGTCTTGATAAGTACACTAATGACAATGATGTTGTAGGAAGATTGAGAGAAATTGGTGTGGAATACGAAGATATAAACAAATATTGCAGATTAGATACAATGGAATACATATCTGCTTTATTGCGTTATGTAGATGATAAGGAAAGCAAAGGCGAAATTAAAAATATAAAAAATTTCGTTTATAAAGGATTACCATATGAAAAATATGATGTAGAAAAATATAAAATAAAATAAGAAATTGGGTGAGAGTTATGAGTATAACACATGAATTAGATTTAACATTATTAGTTTCTGAAGCAATAGCAAATAACAACAAAATGCATAATATAATTGATAAAGTATATGCTGCTAATGAGGTATTATTATCTAAATATGACTTAAGAGAAAAAGCCATTAAAAATGATTTTGGTTCTATTGAGTTTCAAAAATATTTCTTAAGAACACTTAGAATATTAAAAGCGAACAAAGAAGATGACGATATTATAGATATAGAGAAATTCGAATATACTTTAACAAAAGAATATAGCTATGAGTATACTTATATCAATAATTTAAATGGAAATGAATTTAATTTAGATATTTTTCTAGCTTATTTTACTAAAAAAGTAAGAAATAAAAAAATTACAGATAATGAATTTAATTGGCATGCATACATAGCTTTATTTTTTGCATTGAATAGTGGACTTAAAATAATTGATTGTCAAACTGTAAGAATTGTTATTGGTAATTATAAAAATTACTACAATAGTGGTAAAGGAACCGAAGGAAATCCTTTCTTATATAACAATATAGTAGAAAAACAAGACAAAGAGATTTTACACCTTTTAAATGAAAAACTTAAATTCATTAAACAGTCTTATCCTAATATAAATTATAATTCTGCTCTATTTATGTTTCCGATATATGCATATTCTCCTGGAGGCAGAGCTCAATTAACATTAAAACAAAAGGATATGATGTCAATAGAATACATATATGACAGACATTTAATTGACTTAAATGCTATAAGTAAGTATAAAGGATTAACAAATAAAGAAATAACAGAATTACTATTTATGTATTATAAGGGACATTTTGATGAATTTTCTTCTAATGATGCATTAAAAGAATGGTTTTCATATTCTGTTCCTATATATTATTTAACAAAGGCTTACAGGGACGCTAAGGACTTTTACTATGATAATTCGAAGAATTTACTATTGGATAAAATAAAAGCCTTAGAAAGCGAATTAAACGGTATACAAGCGATATCTAAAAAATATGCTACTGATAATTCTACTTTACTTGATGAAAATGAATTACTTAAAAAAGAAGTACAAAGGCTAAAGCAAGAAAATGAAAACTTGAAAAATGATAAATTAGAAATAAATTCATTGAGAGATTTTGTTTTTAGTTTAGAGCATTCAGAAAACGATATCAAAACAGATATTGATTTAAAAGTTATGATTGATGCAGTTAATGAAAATAAATTATTAATCATAGGCGGTACAGATTCCTGGATAAGAAAAATGAAAGAAACATTAAATCAATGTACTTTTATTTCTCCAGATGTAACCTTTGATAATAAAGTTTTATTAAATAAAAATGTTGTTATCAATACAGATTATATAGGACATGGAACTTATTACAGATTAATTGAAAATATAAATAAAATGAAAAGCTTCAAGTTTTTCAGTAATGCAACGAATATTGAATTAAGTATAAAAAAATTATATGAATTAGTAAAGTGAGGTGATTATAGTGGTATTTCCAATAATCAAAATTAAAGATCTCCTTACTGATGAAGAATATATTGGTATTAGCATAAAGCAGTGGATACATTAAGTCAAACTAAGTAAAATATTATTTAGTTAAGAAAGGATGTGTCCATTATGGAAAAGGGTAGGATATATGATCAAGATTATAGAGATATGATAGTAGATTTATTTAAATCAGGAATGAGTGTATCTGAAATAAGTAGCGAATATAGCATTGAAAAATCAACAATCAATGGTTGGATTAAAGATGTGAAAGAAATTAAAGTAGATGAAAATGAAGTTATGACATTAAAGGAATTGAGAGAATTAAAGAAAGAAAATGAAATATTAAAAAAACTATTACCATAAAGGAATATATGGAGCACCTAGGATTCATAAAATATCTACTATAGAAGGTTTTAACGGAATTGTGCAAAATTCCGTTAAAACTAAATATAAGCTTCCAATTATCTTGTTAAAAATGTTGTCATATAAACAGGTATATATTTAAAATCATCTTTTTTATCTACATCTTTTTGTGAAACAATAAAACATTCCTTAATATTCTTAGAATATCGTTTTCTAAACTCTGACATTGATTCATGTTTCCCAGTTCCTGAAGATTTAACTTCAATTGCAGATACTTTAGATCCCTGAGATATTAAGAAATCTATTTCATAATAGTGAGTACTTCCATCTTTTTCCCATGTATGATAATATAGTTCCCTTCCTGATGCTGTTAATATTTGTGCAACAAGATTTTCGTATAAATAACCTAAATTAGCTGGAAGTTTATCAGATAATAATTTTGCATATATTTCATTTTCAGTAACAGGTCTATCGATAAACATTAATGTAATAAATAATCCTGTATCTGCAATATATAATTTATAACTATCAAGATCTTTAGTAAGTGATATACTTACTCTTGGATCTGTTGAATTATAGCATGGAAGAACTGTTTTTGAATCAATTAAGTCATACAAAAGATTATCATCCTTTGACGATTTTCTTTTCCCAAGTGCTGTAGATATACGATATCTCTTTGTATCTTTAGATAATTGTGCAGGTATAGAATGATACATTGATGATAATCTCCCTGATGAATCAATTTTCTTAAAATCTTCTTCGTATAAATTAATAATTTGTCGTTTAACCTGGTCAATCATTGAAAAATTAGCACCATTTGTATATGCTTCTACTGCCTGAGGCATTCCACCAACAGCCATATATATTCTAATATCTCGCATAAGTTTGCGATTTACCTGTTGACCAACTGCTTTATTCATTTCAAATAAATTTTTTAACATAGAATAATTTTTACCTGTTGCATTACAGAACTCTTCATAATCCATTGGATATACTTGAATCTTCATTTCCTCTGATGGAATCAATATATCTTTCACATTTTTTTTGATTGATATTAATGATCCAGTCTCAATATAATGGTATCTTCCATCCTTTACTAAATGTTTTATCGCCTGTCTTGCTTTGGGAAATAACTGTACTTCATCAAAAATAATTACAGATTCATGTGGATATAAGTCAATTCCTGTTATTGCCTGCAATCGTAAAAAGAACATATCAAGATTATTAATATCATCAAAACACTCAATAATCTCGCTAGATACATTGGAAAAATCAATTAAAATATATGATTTATACTCATTTATTGCAAATTGTTCCGATATAGTAGATTTGCCAACTCGTCTTGCACCTTCAAGCAACACTGCATATCTATCTGCATATTTTTCTTTCCAATCCAATAATTCTTTGTAAGCTTTCCTTTTAAAATACATAGATTTTCCTCCACTTTCTATAATAATATCACTGTATTACATTTCTTCAGTATAATTCTATTATATTTTGTGCATTTCTTCAATATTTAATATCTTTATTTATGTATTTCTTCATTTTTATATCTATCTATTTAATAATATAATTATTGATTGCTAGATTATTTGCATAATATCATCAATAACTAATTTAACTATTACTTTATAATAGTCATTAAAATAGCAATAATAAATCATAATTATATTATGCCCAATTTTCTCTATATTTAATGGCAGCTCTGAAAGTTAAATTTTTTATCTGATCATTTTTTCTGTAAATTTACCTTTTTTATTTTAATTTACATTTTTACTTTTTTATATAATTTTTATTTAAGAACAAGTATTCTTAAAGCTACTTTATAAATTTAAAAATCCAATATAACCAAAATCCATTTGAGCTTCTTCACCAGGTTGCGTATTAAGAACCATATAAACTTTTGATTTCTTTTCTCTTATGCTGTGAATATATTTTTTTACAGTATCATAACTTCCTTGATAATCATAATCCCTTACAAGATCTTCAAATATTCTTTTTGCTGAATATCTTTATTAACTTCAATTTGTATATATTCTTTATACGGATCAAGTATAGTAGGTCTAGTTTTCTTTTGGGGTAATTCTTCATCCGATTCTTTGAGCTTTGCTCTAACGGTTTTTCTATCAATTTGAAGCATTCTTGAAATTTGTGATTTATTATATCCTTTCTCAAAAAGTGTTTTTATTGTTGTTTTCATTGCCTCACTTATCATCCTTTCCCCTCCTATAATATGTATTAATACTATTATAAAAGGGATTTTTATAAGTGGGGAATTTTTATTCCCTTAAGTGGGTAAATTTATGGTTCTTCCGCAAATATTCGTATTAACGGAAATAATATTTGTAAAAGCATTGATAAATGTACATTTAAAATATATGAACACGGATTTTTACGGAAGAACCAAATTTATTTTACCACTAACAAATGAAGATTTATTGGAAATAGTAAGAGATAGAT
Organism: Clostridium sp. HCP1S3_C6; assembly: GCF_052066735.1. Lineage (NCBI taxonomy): Bacteria > Bacillati > Bacillota > Clostridia > Eubacteriales > Clostridiaceae > Clostridium > Clostridium sp. HCP1S3_C6. Next base: position 76 of record NZ_JBQHRN010000054.1, on the reverse strand, counting down.
TAAAATCTTTTCAAAATGGCAAGTATGCTTGTGAATATAATGAAAAAGCATTTGGATTGTCAACACTTTTTTATAC
>NZ_JBQHRN010000053.1:0-7490 GCF_052066735.1 Clostridium sp. HCP1S3_C6 | reverse complement strand
TCATCCTTTCCCCTCCTATAATATGTATTAATACTATTATAAAAGGGATTTTTATAAGTGGGGAATTTTTATTCCCTTAAGTGGGTAAATTTATTTTACCACTAACATTAAGGAACCAAAAATTTTGTTCAAAGGGGGTCAAAAATGACGTCTGAAAGGGGGTCAAAAACGACACTTTTAAAAAGTGTATTTTTGACCGGTCTAAAAAAACTGAAAAGTGGCTGTTATCAAGGGTTTTGAAGAATGAAAAAATGAAAAATGCAAAGGGCTTAGAACTTAAGTCGGCAAAGTCAAAAAAATAAGAGCAAAAACTTAAGTCGGCAAAGTTAAAAAATAAGATCAAAAACTTACGTGAATAACTTGACATTTATATTTAATCAAACTTTCTTTTAAAAAATTAAACTTTCTTTCAAAATGACACTTGCTGATTTAGGGTACTATAAAACTGATTATCTTAAATAAATTGAAGATTCTGGAGTTTCTTTTATATCTAAATTAAAAAGTAATACTGTTGTATACATAAAAAATCCGAATCCTGAAAGATATAAGACTGGAAATATTAAAAGATTTACTGAATATAAAAAAATAGATATTATAGAACTGGCAAAGCCTTTGCACGAAGGCGAAACAGCACAATTAGATAATATCTACATTAGTTCCAAAAAGGAGCTACAAAGCAAATTAATTGTAACAAAATTAATGGCTGAAAACAAGGTTAAAAGAGAGCTTATTCATAAGAAAAATATACAAAAACATAGAGGAACACTAAGTAAGCAAAGATCTGATTGGAACAGTGTGAATGTATACATGACAAATTTTCCTTAAAAAATAATTTCATCAAAGCAAGTTCATGATTTATATTCATTAAGATGGCAAATTGAAATTATGTTTAAGGTATGGAAATCAATTTTTAGCATAGATAAAGTTAAAAGGGTTAAAATAGAAAGATTTAAATGTTTTTTATACGGAAGATTAATTACTTTATTACTTGAATCTTCTATAATATTTACAGCGAAAAATATAGTAAATGAGGAGCATAATAAAGAAATCAGTTAATCATATACTAAAATTTACAAAAAAATACACAAACCAATTAGAATAAATGGAAATATAATACTGTAAATTAAATACATATATAAGTGATTTAGCATCAAAATTACTACGTCTTATTAAGTGAACCCTAAAATTCAAATCTGAATTGATATATGTATAAAAATAACAAATAACTACTTCCAATTTTTAAATTATGTGATATTAAAATTATGTTAGGTGTTGAAAAACCTTAGCTTGACAGCTAGGGGCGTCCCACCTATTGTTAAAACTAAATAAAATTGTGATTATTACTAAAAAGATTTTAAGAATACACAAAATTATTTACAGGCTCAACTTATTTAAATTTAACTCGTACTTTTTATTATCATAGTTCTTAAATAAGCATAAAATTAGAAATTTTTTCTGGATAGTTTATCTATAAAAGCAATGCAGAATAATATTGCAACTATTATTATAAATAAAACATTTATATACTGTATATATTTATTATTTACAAACAAAGTTAATATTTCAAGCATATTAAAAAAACAAATAATACTCTCAAATAAAATCAAATTAATTTTATTATTTTTTGATGCTATAATTAAAAAAATATATATATTATTGGTGATTATGAATATTTCATTATAATTACTAATAATTATAGCTATAATTATTAGTAATAAGTCAAGTAATAACAATTTAAATATATTCTGTTTATTAATTTTTTATCACCCCATCATAAAGATACCGTAATTCGTTGTTTTTTACTTAAATTAAATATAGCTATTAGTAAAAAATAATAAGAACAATAAAAATATAAACAACAATTAAAATCATAATGAATTTTAATATTATTTTAGTAAATTTACTACACTTATCTAATTTTGAATTTATAAATTTACTAATTTCTTCAACAAACTTATAAAACATAATTTATTTTTACCTCCATATTATTATTTTGATAAAAAATATAAGGTGCTTTAATGTCGTTCCAGACGTTTATTTATCACTACTAAAGACTGGTAAAACGAATAAATAATGCTAATAGCAGTAACGATTCTAAAAAATGTTCCTATATAATTAGTATGATCTATTACTTTATTAATTTCGCATAAAGTTAACATATAGATACAACTATTATAAACTTTTGGATATTTTTTAAACATATTTATTTTATTTATGTAAATTACTAATGGAATTAGAATTATTGTTGTTGATATAGATAAGCAATCATTCATTTCAATAATTTGAATTACAATGCTCATTAATAAAACACTAAACATAAATATAATTTTAACTATAACACTATTCTTAGATACAGTTAGTAAGAATTTAAAATTCTTACTAACTGTATAAATTAATTTGCTAATGAAACACATGTTCCAATTACACCCATGTTATATAATGCAATATAGCCCAATGCAGCACCTGCAGTAGCAGGACCACACGCTAAAGCTGCTATTGCAAATCCAGCTGTTGCACCACAACCAAGAACACCTTTCCAACAAATTCCACCATTGACTTGACTTAATTCATAATTATCCAATTTTATCATCAATTATAACTCCTTTCTTATTTTAACATCTATAGTCTCCATGTAAAGCTCTATTATATATATCTAATAAGCTGTTTACATAATCTCCTGGAAAACCAATCCAAGTAGTTGGCCCTAAAAGGAAAAGGCATCCAATTGTACAACCATTTGTCCAAAAATTAGGATCATTCAAGCAACAATCTCCAGCAGAAATAGCACTTAATTCGTTTTTACTTAATATTTCCATAGTCAACCTCCATATAAATGAAGTTAGTGTAAAGTTTTTTACACTATTTTTCTTTTTAAATCTTTATATATCAAGGTTTCGTAAGTTTTTTTGTATAAAAAAATAACGACCCCCTAATTTCTATGTTAAAATTGAATATCTCACCAAACAAAACTAACTAAGAAAGGTTGTCGTTATCGTGAATTCAATTATAACTTATTTGCTTTTATATAATCAATATCTAATTAAAATTATTTGTAAACTTTTAGAATTTATTTGCAAGTTTCTTCCACTTAAACATTGGAATTTCGATGATTCTAACAGTCCAGAATATCAAAAATTCAAAGTAGATATTTTACCTAAGATAATAAAATTTCAAAAATCTGACTATAAACTTCTTATTGCCTACTATAAACATAAGTATGGCTATGTCCTTAGACCTATTAACCGCCGAAATGGTGAAACCTTATCTAAAGATATCCGTTGTCCTAAATGTGGTGCTCCTCACGATTATATCTACGATAATAATGGTGGCAAAGGTCAGATGCAATGCAAAGTATGCAAAACAAATTTCACTCGCAATGAACCAAAACCTATAACTTTAATATGTCCTCATTGTGGGCATATTCTTGAAGCTAAGAAAACCCGAAAACATTTTAAAATACACAAGTGTACAAACCCTAAGTGCTCATATTACCAAAAGAATTTATCAAAGGTTCCTAAAAACATATCTCATAAAGAATTATCAAAGTACAAACTCCACTACATTTATCGTGAATTTACTTTTGATTTTTTTAAAATGGACTTACATATGCTTCCTAATAAGATTACTAATTTAAGATTTACAAAGCATAATGCCCATATCATGGGACTTTGTCTTACTTATCATGTAAATTTAAAACTTTCTACAAGACAAACAGCACATGCTCTAAAAGAGGTACACGGTATAAAAATATCTCACACTATGGTAGCAAACTACGCAATGACTGCTGCTACTATTATTAAGCCTTTTGTTGATACCTTTGATTATGCTCCTACAAAAATACTATCTGCTGATGAAACCTATATTAAGGTTAAGGGCATTAAGCACTATGTGTGGATCATTATGGATGCTTGTAAAAAATCAATCTTAGGTTATCAAGTATCTGATACAAGGGCTGTTGGTCCATGTATTTTAGCTATGCGTATGGCATTTAGCAAGTTTAAATCATTTCCTGGTAAAGCCCTTAAATTTATTGCTGACGGTTATAGTGCATATCCACTAGCAAGACAACAGTTTGAGCTACGTGAAAATAAAGTCTTTGATGTCACACAAGTTATAGGTTTAACTAATGAAGACCCTGTATCAACAGAATATCGATGGGTTAAACAAATTGTTGAAAGACTTAATAGAACATTTAAATCTTCGTACAGCGTAACCTGTGGTTACGGTAGCGAAAATGGTGCACTTTATGGTGTTTCTTTATGGGTTGCCTATTACAACTTTCTAAGACCTCATCCTTTTAATTACTGGAAACCGCTTAATAAAGTTCCTGGTATTGATAATGTCGGTAATATGCCTGCTAAATGGCAGTTACTTATTTATTTAGGTCAACAAAAAATTCTAGAACTTCAAAAGCAAAATATAAGCTAAATAATAAAATTCATATTGTTTTACTAGCCTATTTTTCAAAAAGAGCTATAAATAGGTTTATTTCTTATGCACATTTTCATAAAAAGTCATGTTCAAATACTGAAATATCTACTTTTAGGTTTATATATTTTTTTCATAGCTTACTTTACACTATCTAAAATTATTGAACCTATACCTTCAAATTTAATAAAAAAAGTCAGTTAATAAACTTTTCATAAATTGTTTTTTACCAATAAAGAACGTTTATCTCTGACTTTTTAATCTCATATATTAAAGTTAAATTTTAATTTATCTGCAATTTTTTGTTCTAGAAGATTCATATTAATATTATCAGCTGCACTATAATACAAAATATCATTTATAGAAATATTAAATATTTTCGAAACTTCTAAAACTCTTTTATCCAAATTTAATAATTGTTTTTCTGATAAACCTTTTTTTCGATTTACAGGTTCAATTTTATCAGCATAATTAATTGCAATCAATAATTTTTTTCTTTCCTCACTTGAAGGAAACATACTATTAATTATTATTTCATCTACAGCAAAATCACGTTGATCGGCTCTTAACACATACACAACAACACTAGACTTTTCGAACATCTCTTTATACCAATCATAATAATTACTATCAGCATAATTCGTTTCTCCAACACCTGGTAAATCACAAATTTGAAGAAAAGATGGAATACTTTTATCTATTCTATACATTGCTGTATATAAATCTTTAGTACATACACTAACATCACTTGTAGCAAATACATCCTTGCCAACTAGCTTATTAAGTGTCGTTGATTTTCCATAACCAGTTTTCCCAATAAACATTATCTGCTGAGAATAAATTGTTTTATTCACGTATCCCCAATGGCTATTATTAGCATTCCATTGATATTTATCATTTAATGGAAATGACACTTCTTTTATAAATTTAAAATTAGGATGTTTTTGAATCCACTCTTCAATTTCGGCTTCATAGTTTATATGCACTTCTATGCCCATATCATATACCTATTAATTAGTTCATTAACCATTTCAATATATTTTTCTTTGCACAATTCCATTTTTCCTTGTTCAATGTACAAAAGACAATTATCTAAATACTTACTCTTTATTTCGTTATAAATTTGAGAACTATTCTTTTCCTTATCAATAAGCTTTACTATAGTAGGTGCTACATTGTAATATCTACTAATAAGTTTTTTTCCATCCTCTTGATTGATTAACCAGTTATCTCTAAACCTTCTAAATTCACTAAGCTCATAACAATCATCCAGCTTATTTCCATTTTTGCAAACAGCAGTAGTGATATAACACCCTCCACCATGACTTCTACCGCCAAAAGGTATATGATCTGATATCCAATCTCCAACTTTTTCTATACCACTTTCTATAACATCTAAAGCTTTAATTACTATATCTCCAGCAGTTTCAACAACTGAGCACACAACATCTCCTGCAACTTCTAAAAAAGATTTCTTTACATGTTCTCCAGTTGCCTTAGATTGAAACTCTTTATTTACGGCCTTAAATACTGTTATTTTTTTCTCTTTTGGTAATGCTCTAACAAATCTATCAACTAGTTCTGTTAAATTGTACCTTTCATTTGCGGATACTGGAATTACAGAACTAGATGCAACATCAAAAAAATTAGCTACATCTTTAACCTTCTTATCTATATTTTGAAATTGTTTAGGACCTGGTTCATGTTTTTCTTCATCCCATTCTCTAAATGGCTCAATTTTATCAACTTGATTAAGAACAAAGAAAAAAGGTTTTCCTTCATCAATGTGCGGTTTAACAACATTTTTATAAAAGTTTTCATCAGAAGCAAGAGCACGATCATCTGATTTTATCAACCATAATACCAAATCTAATTCTGGTAAAAGTTTAGAATATAGCTTTCCATATTCCTCATCTCTTTCACTACTTTCTCCAACTCCAGGAACATCAACCAATTTAATCCCATTACCATCTAAATTTAACATTACTTCTTGGGCATCTCTTGTACAAGCTTCAACATCACTAATTGAACATATTTCTTGTCCAAATAATGCATTACATAAACTTGATTTACCAACTCCAGTTTTACCAAAGACTCCAATTTTAGGTTCATAATTCAATATATTAGACAACCTATTATTAATTTGCTCCCTCTGTTCTTTAGAAACTTTCACCCCATTTTTTTCTAATTGTTCATAAAATTCCTCGTTTGCAGATTTCATATACATACCCTCCTTAATAACATATGGTAAATTTAAAAATAATAATTTACTTTGATGTAAATAATTATCATAATAATTTTATCGTATCTTTTTTTTTTAACTTTAACATTTAGCAACTTTATAACTTGTAATAGTACTATTGTAATCAAAACCTATCAAAGTCCTCCTGCGTAGCAAGTTCAGCATATTTACAATCATCATTTCTACTTTCTGCATACATATCATTAACCATTCCTACAGTTAATAAATCCAAATCTCTAATAGAAATACCTAGTTGCACACATCTTAGCAAGAATAGCGGCGTTGTCATCTCACGCTCTGTTTTGCGAAGTTTTTTTTAGCTTCAACATCTGTCTTTACATTTAATCCCCAAAGTTCTATTATTTTAGGCAATATCTGATATATAGAAAATGTATTAAATTCATCAAGCCATTCTTCAGGACTATCCGGAATATTAGAATCTGCATGTTTAGCCATTATATATGCAATATTTTCAAACATCTCTAATGAGAACATATCAAGAGTTGATTCTTCTGGATTTTGTTTATTTAGGCTTTTATCTAAAGTACTTAAATCTTTATAAATATCTCTTTGAAATTTTAATCTATATATTCTTGGGATAGCAGCAGATGCTTTAAAAGGTATCTGCTTACCATCAATTTCAATTTTCTTTATAATACTCATTGTTTACCTCCTACTTACTTGCGGTATTATTAGTTGTGGATTGGTTACAGAACTGAAAGGTAAAAAAATTCTCATTAAATTGTGTAGAAATCTACGCATTTCCCGTGTGATGAAGTAAAATAAAAGAAAAACTTTGTCTCACAGGAGGTTTTATGGG
>NZ_JBQHRN010000052.1:0-7649 GCF_052066735.1 Clostridium sp. HCP1S3_C6 | reverse complement strand
AAAAGTTTGATTCTAAGTCTTATTTCTAAGACTGCTCATAAAACTTACTAATAAAAGAATTGCTGGTTCTTAACTTATTATTCTGTTCAATTTTCAAAGACCATTACCACTCTTAGTGGTTTTTGTGTCACCCTCAAGCGACTTCCTTATCTTATCACTTGTTTCAGCACTTGTCAACATTTTTTTGAATTTTTTTAACTCAAATTTTGCTAACTTTTTAAGTTTATTATCAAAAACTTTACTTGATTTAAACTTGTGTGCCTCAGCGACGTGTTTTATAATACCACATATATTTTTCACCAATTAACTATAATGCTCTATTTTTTTAAAATAAATTATTTTTACTCTTATTTTCTATCTTTTTCTCACTATTTCACAAAAGAATACACCAGGATAAGTTTATTAATTAAGAATTAATAATTAAGTGGCTTTTGCACTGCGCTTAAAGCCAATCTCCCAAGGAGATAATTAATAATTGTTGTAACTAGGCATAAAGCATTATCATAATTAGGTTTTTTATATATGATTTAGTATAAGCCTTGAAATTTTAGCTTGACCACTCATAATAGACTATCCTATCTCTTTTGCAAGTTTAAATGTAAATCCTGAAGCTACAGCTTGTCCACCCCTACAATATATAATTAAAATTTTTACGACGAAGGAGTAAAAATGTCCTCAATTATTAATTAAGCCAAGCGTATCGGCAATGGCTGACTTAATTCTTAATTATTAATTAACCAAAGTTGCAAGTGATAAAGAATAGGAAATGAAGCAAATATTTCAGACCACACTTAAAAATCTCGAAAGCACCCTTAAAATTTAAGAATGCCTTCGAGATAATTCCTCTATAATAATAAGTGCAGTATCTTCTATTGCTCTTTGTGTTACATCAATTTTCTTGCAACCAACTTTTCTCATAATTTTATCTGCGAATTCTAATTCTTCAAGTACTCTAGCATCGCCTGCATATTCAATATCAGTTGGTATCCTATGAAATTTATCTAACCTTTTCTTTCTTATTTCAATTAATTGCATAGGATTAATAACAAGTCCAAAAACCTTTTTTCTATCAATTTCATATAATTCATCTGGCACACCAACCTCAGGAACTAATGGGATATTAATAGCCTTAATCCCCTTATTTGCTAAATACATGCATAATGGTGTCTTAGATGTTCTTGATAAGCCAATTAATACAACATCTGCATTTTTAAGTCCTCTATAATCTTTACTATCATCATATTGCATTGCAAATTCCATTGCTTCAATCCTCTTGAAATATTCTTCATCTGTGCTTCTCATTGCACCTGGATTATACTCTGGTAATACATTTAATATTGTAGAAGCTACATTTATAACTGGTCCTAAAACATTATTTACAAATATGTTTTTATATATAGCTTTTTCTGTTAAGTACTCTCTAACATTTACAGTTATAATTGTAGAAATAATCATTGCATGCTCTGACTTTTCTACTGTTTTAAGAAGATCATCTACATCTTCTAATGTGTTAATATATGGTATTCTTTTCACCTCAACATCCTTTTTAAATTGACTAGCCACCGCTACAGCAACCTGATTAGCAGTTTCCCCTATAGAATCTGATACAGCATAAATAGTTAACATAAATTTCCCTCCCTTTAATTAATCTCAATATTTAAATTATACCCCAATAATAAATTACTTAATAGTGAATTATAGTAACTAATGTGTTAAAATTATTGTAAACTTAATAATATGGGAGGTTTTTTATGAAGCATTTAAAAGCACTTACAATATGGACACTTCCTTTAATGTGGAGTGCTTATTTTTTATTTGAATTATTAACAAAACGAATTACAAACATGTCAATATTTATAGCCAACATTATACTTATAATTTTTCTTGCATTAATAGGTTATTTACTTTATGAAATTAGCCTTAAATACAATTATGGTTTTTCATTTAATACGTTTTTAAAAGTATTTATATTTCTGATGTTTCTAGATCAAGGTAGCAAAATTATTATTAAACAGTTTTTTTTCAATGATAATATAACCATAATTAATGATATTTTATACTTTACTCCAATAATTAACACAGATGGTTCATGGCTTAATGCAAGATTTAATACTGGCATCAGCTTCACAATTCTTATTATTGTTAATTTACTAGCATTATTTTTATTTATAGAAATATACAGATACTACTTACATCTTAATAACAATACAAAAAGTTTTCATGAAGATATGTGTTTCTTATTTATATTTAGTGGAGCTCTTTGTTCATTAATAGATAAATTATTTTATGGTGGAAGTTTAGATTTTATGGGAATAGGTAATTTATTTGTAGCTGATATTAAAGATATTTATATAAATTTGGGCATGTTATTTTTTATTTCTTCTATTTATAAAAATGGATATTTATCCTCAGATAATAATTCCTCTTTTTCTGATGATTTAATTAGTATAAAAAAATTCATATATTTTATTAAAGAAGATTTATGCTCACTACTAGGCAAATAAAAAAAAAGAATTGTCAAACTAGCAGTTGAAAACTACTAGTGACAATTCTTTTTTATATTTATAATTAAATATAAAACAACCAGGAACTATTTGCCAATACTTGTTTGCAAATTAATTTTATTATCTATTTTCCTTAATAATATTTTTACTACACAAATAAGTTACCAAAAAATAACCACCATATATAATAACTATAAATATAGCTGTTGCAATTATTGATGACAATAATTGCTCACTTCCGAAGGTACTTAATATATAATCACAGAACTTTATGCCAAATATAGAATGAATAATTGCAATTAGTAAAGGAAACATAAAGAATATCCCAATTTGTCTAAATAGTGCTTTGTTTATCATCTTTTCATCTACACCAATTTTTCTTAACATGTTAAACTTTTCTATATTGTCGCTAGATTCAGATAATTCTTTTAATGCAAGTATTGCTGCACAAGATATCAAAAATATAATTCCTAAATATAAACCTATAAATGTTACCATAGCACCAAGGCCAATGCTATTTTCTTTTATTCTCAATTTTGTATCAATGTTAAGTGTTGTATTTTCAAACTTATCTTGTTTTTGTAAATTGATTATCTTTAGTTCAATATTTTTCTTTTCTTTATCATTATCTGCTCTATAATTAGCAATTAAAATATCTTCTTCTTTCATTAATTCTGAAACAGCATTATCTGGCACTATAAAAAATCCCAAATTAGTATAAGTTGCATTTATATCAATGAAACCATCAACACATTCAGCATATTTAGGTATATAACTTTTATCATTTATATTTAATTTGGAACCTATCTTTAGTGCTTCATTACGAATTTTAGTCCATTCCTTATAATTTGATACTAGTATATACTCATCACTATTTAATGAATATTCTTGTAAATTATATAGCTTAGCCATTTTGTTATAATCACTAAGTTTCATAATTGTCTCTGTCATATCATACATTAGAAAAGGATATTTTTCTTGCATTGTTTGATAGTAATTTCCTAAAGTATCTTTTATTGTAATTTCATTCGAAGCATAAGTGCTAATTTCAGCTATATCTTTAAAATTACTATCTATATCAAAATTAAATTCTTTTAAACTATCTTGTACAGTTATGTTTGAATTTTCTTTTTGCTCTAATTTATATTCATCTGATTTTATAAGAATATCTTTTTTTATTTCAACATCAACAGGGGCTAATTTTCTTATATTTGCAGACATTGAATTTTTCATAGATAAGGCACTAGACAAAACACAAATAGTTATAAATAGCATTAAACATATTATTGTCATTGAAAATACTGTTGTGTTTATCTTACTTGAAAATTGCCTTAAGGTAAAACTATTTAATCCTTTATAATAAGTCTTTTTCATACTCATAAATATTTTTAAAAGTAATCCTGATAAAGACCAAAAAATAAAAAATGTTGATATAGCCCCCATTCCAATTGGTATTAATATATCACTATAATTTGATAAATCATTTATGCCCGCAGTCACCTTATAATAAGCATAACCTAAAACACAAACAGAAATAATAAAGACTACTGTACAAAGCCAAGGATTTTTCAATTTTATTTTTTCTGATTTTTTATTTGAATGTAATAAATCTATTAATTTGCATCTACTTATATTTATAGTATTAAATATCATAACTACCAAATACATAATACTAAAATAAATTAATGTTTTTATACTAGCACTAGATGAAAAAATAAATTTAAATTTTGTTAAATCGGCCTCAAACATATTGGCAACTAATATACTCATTAATTGTGATAGTAAAAAACCTAGACAAATACCAACAACTAATGACAATATTCCAATAAATAATGTTTCAAAAAACAGTATAAGTGATATCTTTCTCTTACTCATTCCAAGTGTTAAGTATATTCCAAATTCTTTGTTTCTTTTCTTAACCAAAAATCTACTTGCATAAATAATAAGAAATGCAAGTATTAATGATACAAAAACACTGACAGCAGAAAGAATACTATTCATTAATTTAATAACTTCATAAGTATATGATGATACATTCATCATTACTGTTTGATCATCTATTGCATTGAAAACATAAAATATTGCAACACCAAGTATAAGAGTAAAGAAATAGATGGTATAATCTTTTATGCTCTTACTGATGTTTTTGATTGATAATTTAAAGAGCATCATTCAAGTCTCCACCAAGTAATGTTACAACATCAATTATTTTATCAAAAAATTCTTTTCTTGAGTCTGTCCCCTTATGAATTTCATTAAAAATTTTACCATCCTTGATAAATATAACTCTTGAAGCATAACTTGCAGTAAATGCATCATGTGTAACCATAAGAATAGTTGCATTAATATTTTTATTTAGATATTCAAATTGCTCTAAAAGCATTTTTGATGATTTTGAATCCAAAGCTCCTGTTGGTTCATCTGCTAGTACCATTTTAGGATTAGTAATAATTGCTCTACTACTAGCAACTCTTTGTTTTTGTCCTCCACTCATCTGATAAGGATATTTTTGTAGTATTTTTTTAATATCAAGTTCCTTAGCAACCTTTCTAATTCTCTCATCAATTTCTTTTGCAGGAACATTCTGAATAGATAATGCTAAAGCAATATTTTCATAGGCAGTTAAAGTATCAAGTAAATTAAAATCTTGAAAAATAAATCCTAATTCCTCTCTTCTAAATTTATTTAAGCTATTTCCTTTTAATTTTGTAATATCAACACCTGCAACATAAATGTGTCCTGATGTTACTTTATCAATGGTAGAAATGCAGTTTAAAAGAGTTGTTTTACCAGAACCACTTGCTCCCATTATAGCAACAAATTCTCCTTTTTCAACATCAAATGATATATTATCAAGTGCTTTTGTAAGGCTTGACTTGCTACCATAATATTTTTCAATTTTATCAATTTTTAAAATATTATCCATATACTTTTCTCTCCTTTCTGCCTACATTGTAATATAAAAATAAGAATCAGTCCTTATTCTAATATTACAGAACATTACAATTTTGTAATGTTCATAGCAACTTTAAAAGACTAATTCTTAATTTTATAAAAATCATTTTTGGCAAATATAATTGTAATTTTTGTATACTCCAATTGTTTTGATTCAATAGTTATCTTATGACCTAATTTATCACATAATTTTTTGCAAATATAAAGTCCCATTCCTGTAGACTTCGCCTTTGTTCTTCCATTTTCTCCAGTAAATGATTTATTAAATACTCTTGATATATCTTTTTCAGGTATTCCAATACCATTATCATAAATATCTAGACAAATTATATCTTTATCTTCAACAACATTTACTCTTATATATGATTCTACATTTTCTCTCTTATATTTGATACTATTATTAATAATCTGATTTAAAATAAATTCTAACCACTTAGAATCAGTTAATACCTTTTCATTATAAACATTAACATCTAACCTAACATCATTTTCTAACAAATCATCTTTATTTTTCAATGCAACATTCTTAATTATTTCTAATAGATCTTTTTCTTTAATAATGTAATCTTTTTCTGCATTTTCACTACGCACATAATATAAAATCTGATCCACATAATTATCTAATTTTCTAATTTGTTCTATATACCTTTTATCAAGAGAACTTTTATTATTATGATTTAATAGAATCAAACTAGAAATTGGTATTTTTACTTCGTGTATCCACATTTCTACATATTCTTTAAAATCTATAACACTTAAATTATATTTTTTTACATTTTCAATCATAGATTTATTTATTTCATAGAGTGCATGATAAAACAACTCTCCTTCATAGAAATTAGGTTTATTTATCATCTCTAAAATCAAATATTTTTTATCTAATGTTTCTAAAATATCTAATAAATTTTTATAAAACTTATATTTTCTTAAATAATCAAAAACTATATTAAACAAAACAATAATGGATAACACAATTGTAATTGCTACCTTTAAATCATTTTCTACTTTAAAAGCATTAAGCATAAAAATAATAACAATATATCCAATAGTATAAGTAACTAGTTGTGGCAATTTATCTAATAAATACTTTTTGAAATTCATATCAATTTATATCCTTGCCCTTTTCTTGTTTCTATTTTATCCTCAAATCCAAATTCATGTAGTTTTCTTCTTAATCTACTAATGTTAACAGTTAATGCATTGTCATTTATAAACTCGCTATTATTCCACAAATCTGTCATTAAATCATCACGAGTTACAATTTTGCCACGATTACTCAATAAATATGTAAAAATTATCATTTCATTTTTAGTTAATTGTAATGTTTCATTATTATACTCCAAAATACCTTTTGATGGATTTACTATTATCCCATCATATTTCATATCATCTTTTGAAATTTCCATGCGCTTAAATATATTTTGTATTCTTAAAAGTAATATGGTAGGATTATATGGTTTAGTAATATAATCATCTGCACCATAGGAGATAGATAATACTTCATCTATTTCACCGACTCTACTTGTAACCATAATTATAGGAACATTAGATTGCTTTCTTATTTCTTTTAATAGCATTTCTCCATTTACATTAGGTAAATTTATATCTAATAAAATTAAATCAGCTTTTGATTTTAAAATATGTTCTTTAGTATTATGAAAGGAAATTATTAAAGCTACTTCATAACCAGCATTTTCTAATAATGTTTTCAATTCGTTTCTAATAACAGCTTCATCTTCTACAATTAATATCTTTTTCATTTTTTCTCCTTTCAATTTATATTTAAATTTACATTCTTTTTAATCGGCTATATTATACCACTTTTACATATAATATACATTGCAATATTAAAACGAAACAAAAATTAAAGATATAAAAAAAGCAGACTTATAATTAAATCTGCTTTTTAAAGAATAAAAAAAAGACCTTAAAAAAGTCCCTTTTTTATATATAATGCTAAGCAAGTTCTTATTAGAGAATTCCTTTTTTCAAAGTAATTCATGGTGGCTTACCGGGGAATCGAACCCCGGACACCTTGATTAAAAGTCAAGTGCTCTACCGACTGAGCTAGTAAACCACATTACCTGGCAACGTCCTACCCTCCCACACAGTCCCCCATGCAGTACTATCGGCGCTATAGAGCTTAACTGTCCTGTTCGGAATGGAAAGGAGTGTTTCCTCTACGCCATA
>NZ_JBQHRN010000051.1:0-8110 GCF_052066735.1 Clostridium sp. HCP1S3_C6 | reverse complement strand
AAAGGAAGTGATGTCTGGCAAGAGTAAATTTAACTAAATAATCCACAAAAATAAAAATTGGTAATCTAAACCATATAATTGTGGATAATTTCATAAAAACATAGCAAAAATATGAATTAATATAAAAAAGTTAAATTTACAGAAAAAATGGTCAGATAAAAAAATTTACCTTTCGGTTCTGAATAGATTATGGATTAGGTGCATTTTTTAAAAAGTATGATTATTTTTTTAAGGCACATGAAGTACCCATAACTCTTGATTATCCATTAAGTGATAATGTTTTTTTCTTATATAGGAATAGAGAGATTAGAAAGATATCTTATTAATTTAAATTTTGTAATTTATTCAATGAAAATGAAATAATACTAAATAATATTGGAAATCATGAATTATTGTATAAATACTTAAATGATTATATGGGTGTAATAAAAACAATTTAAATGTTAATGATAAAATTAGCCTTTTAAAAGAAAAAATTAAAAATATTGATGATATAGTTGATATTTTATCATCTGAATGTTTTATGGATAATGAATATATTATTTTATTTAATTCATTAGATTATTTTGAAATAGCACTTATTATTACTTATATACCAGATATTTTTTCTTATGTAATGTGTGAAGAAAAATGGCAAATAAAATTTAATGAATATTTCTTAAACTTAAAGCCTGAAATTCAAAATAAAATAAAAGAAGTGTCAAGAAAAATTAGTTTTTAGTTATTTTGTTTAGATTTATAAAATACTGTCAATAATATAATTATGAGGTGATTTTTTTGGCAGTTAGAGTATTAAGTGGTACATGTTTTAATTTTGCAGGAAAAATAATTGAGGTAGAAGTGAATATTTCAAAAGGACTTCCAACTTTTAATATAGTGGGATTACCAGATGCAGCTGTAAAAGAATCTAAAGACAGAGTAAGGGCAGCTATAGAAAATTCAGGTTTTGAGTTTCCTCTTGGAAGAATAACTATTAATTTAGCACCAGCAGATGTTAGAAAAATAGGTTCACTTTTAGATTTACCCATTGCCATTGCTATTTTAATAGAGAGTTTTCAAATAAATAATCCTATGGAGGAATTTTTACTTATTGGGGAATTATCCTTATCAGGTGAAATTAAAGGAGTTAGAGGTGCACTGCCTATTATTATAGAAGGAATTAGTGAAAAAATAAACAACTTTATATTTCCTGTTGAAAATATAAAAGAGTGTAAATACATAAAAAATTCAAATCTTTATCCTTTTTCAACTTTAAAGGAAGTTGTATCCTTTATTAAGTATAGAGATGTTTGTCCATATAATTATCAAAGGGAAAAAATTCAAGAAAAAAATAAATTCCATTACTTGGATTTTTCTGAGATTATAGGTCAAAATGCATCAAAAAGGGCTATGGTAGTTGCAGCAGCTGGGCATCATAATATAATTTTATATGGAAGTACAGGTTCCGGAAAATCAATGCTTTCAAAAGCATTTCCTAGCATTATGCCTGATTTATCAATAGATGAGCAAATTGAAAATGCTAAAATATATAGTATTGCAGGTCTTGCATCAGATACGGATTTTTCAAAGGTTCCTTTTAGAATGCCTCATCATACTGTTACAAAAACGGCTATTGCAGGTGGTGGAAGTAGAAACAATATTTTGCCAGGAGAAATTACTTTGGCAAATAATGGTGTGCTTTATTTAGATGAAATGCTTGAATTTAGAAAAGAAGTTCTTGAGATTTTAAGAGAGCCTCTTCAAGATGGATATATAAATTTAACTAGGCTTAATTCCAATGTAAAAATGAAATGTAAGATACTTTTAATAGGAAGTTTTAACATGTGTCCCTGTGGGCGTAGAGAAGTATCAGTTATAGATACAAATAAATGCAATTGCTCTCCTTCAGATATAGACAGGTATTTAAAAAGATTATCAAAAGCTATAAAAGATAGAATTGATATTTATAATTATGTACCACCAATAAAATATCAAGATATTGGTATTAAAGAAGAATATGAGTTATCATCAAAAGATATGAAGGAAATAGTTATAAGGGCTCGGGAAATTCAAAGGCACAGATATAAAAATAGTAGATACACATATAATTCAGAACTTCAAGGAAAAGATATTTTTAAATATTGCAAAATATCTCAAAGAGTAGAAAATATACTTAAATATTATTTTGAAAAAGCTGTGCCTTCTCTTAGGTCTTATGGTAATGTAATAAAACTTGCAAGAACTATAGCTGATATTAAAAACAATAAAGATATAAAAGAAAGTGATGTTTTAGAAGCTATAGAATATAGAAAAGATTACAATGGGGAAATAGTATAAGAAGTTTACTTTTATAGATATTTTTTGTGTTATAATTATTTTATTAATTGCAAGAAATTTTGCTTTTAAAAATAAGAAAAAATATTTAGGAGATTTATTATATGTTAAAAGCAGGAGATACAATAGGGCTTGTAGCATGTTCTAATGCACTAGAATATGCTGATAAATGTAAAATAGATTCTTTAATAAGTCAATTAAAAAAAATTAATGTAAATTGTGTTTTAGGAAAGTATATTTTCTCTGATAATTCTATATATTCAGGTTCTGGAAAGGATAAAGCAGATGATTTAATGAATTTTTATAAAAATAATAAAATTAAAGCCATATTTGATATTTCAGGAGGAGATATAGCTAATGAAGTTATAATGTATCTTGACTTTGATGAAATAAATAGAAATTACAAACCTTTTTTTGGATATAGTGATTTGACTACAATAATAAATGCATTATATACTAAAACAAATAAAAATCAATATTTATACCAGATTAGAAATTTAATATATGATTGTAAGGATATACAAATTTCAAGATTTAATGGTTCTCTTTTAAAGGGGGAAGAGGATCTATTTGATTTTAAATATGAATTTATTAAGGGAAAATCCATGAAGGGAATAATGATAGGTGGTAATATAAGATGCTTTTTAAAATTAGCTGGAACGCAATATATGCCAGATTTTAATGAAAAAATTTTGTTTTTAGAAGCTTATAGTGGTTCTGAGGCAAAGGTAATAACATATTTGAGTCAACTTAAGGAAATGGGGGCTTTTTCTAAGGTTTCAGGAATAGTTTTTGGAACATTTCTTGAACTTTCACAAAGTAATAAATGTATAAAGGACATTGCCTTAAACTTTTTTAAAGAAGAAAATATTCCAATTGCATTAACTAATGAAATTGGTCATAAAACAAATTCAAAATCCTTAGTTATTGGAAAAGAATATATGTTATAATAAAATATGGATTATTTTGTTTTTTAATGTAATTCTTAAGGTTAGGTGTAAATTAATGAAAGAAAAGAGAGTAAATTACTTAGATAATTTAAAAATATTTTTAACATGTCTTGTAATAGCCCATCATAGTGCCCATGCATATGGAAATATTATGGGATCATGGGTTATGCCCTTATAAAAAAACTATTAAAAAATAATTATTTTTATGAAAAAGTTAAACTTAAAACAACAGAAATTTTTCTTTTAGCTATTATAATAGGAAGTTTGTTTTGTATTATAAGATTTAATTATCCTACAGATAGGTGGATAGCATTATTTGGAGTAATAGGCATGGAACCGGCTCATTTAGCACAATATGTATTCTTTTTTGCAATAGGAATATTAGCTTATTATAATAATTGGTTTGAACAAATTACCAAGAAGCAAGGATATTTTTTTGTTGTTTCAGGTACAATTATGGCAATTATTACATATTTCAATAAACTTATTCTTGGTGATAGTTGGATTATAATTTGGAAAAATTGGGGGTTCTATGAATCATTTATGGGTGTATTTATTTTCTTGTGGTATAATTAAAAGGTGTAAAAAGATTATTAAAGGAGGGATGTATGATGGAAGAAAGAATAGAAAAAGCACTAGAAAATCATTCAAAGGGATATAATTGTGCCCAAGCAGTTGCATGTGCATTTTGTGATTTGGTTTCAATGGATGAAAATACATTATTTAAAATTACAGAAGGTTTTGGCGCAGGAATGGGAGGAATGCAATGCACTTGTGGTGCTATATCAGGAGCTATTGCCCTTGCAGGACTTAAGGAAAGTAGCGGAGATACAGATAATCCAACTACAAAAGGAAAAACTTATAAATTATCAAAGGAAATTGTTGAAGAATTTAGAGAAAAGAATTCTTCAGTAATATGCAGAGAATTAAAAGGAATTGATACTAATAAAGTGTTAAGAAGTTGTGATGGATGCATAGAAGATGCTGCTAAGATAGCATATAAAGTTTTATTTAAATAATTAATAAAAAACGTAAAAGTCTTAAGTGCTTTTATGTTTTTTTATAGCATAGGAGGAAAAATGGTTACTTTGCTTACAAAGCTTTTTATAAAAAATAATGATTTAAAAGATCCAAAGGTAAGAACAAGGTATGGAACAATATGTGGAGCCTTAGGAATATGTCTTAATATATTCTTGTTTGTTTTTAAATATTTTGCTGGAGTATTAAGCGGATCTATTGCAATTACGGCAGATGCATTTAACAATTTGTCAGATGCAGGATCATCTATAGTTACCTTAATAGGATTTAAAATGGCAGACAAAAAACCTGATTTAGAGCATCCTTTTGGACATGGAAGAATAGAATATATTTCAGGATTTATTGTTTCTATTGTTATAATTTTAATGGGATTAGAGCTTTTTAAAAGTTCTGTATCTAAAATAACAAATCCAGAGAATATAGATAGTAGTATTGTTATAATATTAATACTTGTTATATCTATTTTAGTTAAAATATATATGTATTTATATAATAAAAAAATATCAAAAAAAATAGATTCTGCTGCAATGAAGGCTACAGCACTTGATAGTTTAAGTGATTCAGTTGCTACATTAGTAGTTTTAATATCTATTTTTATATATAAACTTACAGGATTAAATATAGATGGAATTTCAGGTATACTTGTTTCTATATTTATATTATTTTCAGGGTATAATGCAGCAAAAGAAACAATTAGTCCACTTCTTGGCAATAAACCAGATAAAGAATTTATAGATGAAATAATAAAAATAGTTATGTCACATAAGGAGATTACTGGTGTTCATGATTTAATAGTTCATGATTATGGGCCTGGAAGGGTTATTGTGTCACTTCATGCTGAAGTGCCAGGGAATTCTGATATATTTGAAATTCATGATTGTATAGATAGAATAGAAAATGAACTTAATGAAAAATTAAAATGTGAAAGTGTAATACATATGGATCCTATTGCATTAGATGATAAGAAAGTTGTGTTTATGAGAAAAGAAGTTGCAAAGCTTGTAAAATCATTTAATAATAGGCTTTCAATACATGACTTTAGAATGGTAGAAGGAACTACACATAATAACTTGATTTTTGATGTAGTGGTACCTTTAGATTTAAAATTAGATTATGATTATATTAAGAATGAGATGGAAAAACTTATAAAAGCAAAGTGGCATGATTGTTATGCAGTAATTAAAGTGGAAAAATCATATATATAGCGAGGAAAGATATGAAAGTTACTACACCTAAATATTATAATAAGTTTAAATGTATTGCAGATAAGTGTGAGGATACTTGTTGCAAAGGTTGGGAAATTGTAATAGATAAAAATACATTAAAAAAGTATAAAAATAATAAATCTGATTTTGCAAAAATTTTAAATTCAAAAATAATTTTGTATGAAGATAATGAACCAGGATTTAGATTAGAAGGCAATAGGTGTACTTTTTTAAATGAAAATAATCTTTGCGATATTTATATTAATTTAGGAGAGGATAATCTTTGTAATACTTGCAAATTGTTTCCTAGAGTAATTGAACAGTATGGAAATATTAAAGAAATAAGCTTGTCTTTAGGTTGCCCTGAGTCTGCAAGAATACTTCTTGGCCAAAAGGATAAAATAACATTTCAAACATGGGAAAATGATGAATCTATTACAGATTATAATTCTCTAAGTTTTGAAATGCTTTCACAAATAATAAGTGCAAGAAATATAGCTATGAGTATTATTAGAAATAGAAAAATTTCATTATCAAATAGAATTTTCTTATATTTGAGTTTTTCAAGGGAAATACAAGACTGTATTGATAAATTTGAAATTTCTAAAATAACTGAAGTAAAAGAAAAATTTAAAGATGAAAGATATTTAAATGAATTATTAAACAAAGCTAATGAATTTAAGCCAAAGGAACATAAAAAATATGAAACAGTCAAACAATATCTTGATTTATTTAAACAACTTGAAAGTATAAATAATACTTGGCTTAATGAACTTCAAAAAACTTATGATAATCTTTATAAAAATTATAATTTAGAATATTTGGTAAATATTCATAAATGTTTTTTTAAATATTATAAAGAAAAAATATATGAATATGAAAATATAATGATGTATTTTGTATTTCGATATTTTATGAAGAGTCTTAACGATTGCAATTTATTGCCTAAAGTTATTTTGTCAATTTTTAGTCTTATAATTATTATTGAATTAGATGTTTCTACCTGGATAAGTAATAATAAAGTATTAGAATTTAAAGATCAAGTTTATATTGTTCATTTGTTTTCTAAAGAAGTAGAACATTCAGAGGATAATATTATAAAATTATATGAACTTTTTGAAAGTGAAGAGATATTTTCTTTAGAAAATATCATTAATGTTATATTATGACTACGTTGTTGTCATATCATGTAGTAATTATATATTTATATCCAATTGCCATTGCAAGCCTTTATATAGATAAGAAGGTTAATTATACAACACTTATAATTGCACCAATATTTCTTACAATAGCACAATTTATATCATATTATTTTGGATTTGTAAATGATCATAATTTTACTGATATAAGTAAGCTTATTTATTTTGGAGTTTTACCTAGAATAATTGGATTTGTGTGTATGACCTTAATGTTTGTAGCATTAACTAATAGAAATTATAAATTATTTTCTAGTGCTTTAGGCTCAGAAGAGAGACAAGATATTATAGATGAGCTTAATGATATAGAAAGTAAATCTAAGGAAGTATCTGATTCCTTAAATAAATCAGTATTTACATTAAAAGAAGTATCCCAAAATACAAAGGATATAACAAAAGATGTTGCAAGAAAAGCAAAATTTGTAACATATGGTTCTGCTGACACATTAAATAAATTAGAAAATGCTACAAAAAATATTGTTGAAATATCAGATAGTGTAAAAAAATTATCATTAGAAACAGATACAATATGAAATCTTTCTAAGAATGTTAATGATCTTTCTTTAAATAATTCTAAAATAATTGAAAAGGCTATAGAAGGAATTAATGAAATGAATAATAGCGCAAAAGAAAGTAAAAATGTTATTAATTCATTAAAGGAAAAGACAAATGAAATAATGAAAATTATAGAGGTCATTACAAGTATATCAAATGAAACTAATATGCTTGCATTAAATGCGGCAATAGAATCATCAAGAGCAGGAGAATCCTCTTTATCTGTTTGCAAAGCTACTAATGAAGTTAATTTAAAAATGAATGAAACTCAAGAATTAACAAAAACTGTTTCTGAAAATGGTGCTAATATTGTAAGTATTGTAGAAGAAATTAAAAATATAAGTGCTAAAAACTTAGATGAACTTAAAGATGTGTTAAAGGTATCTGAAGATGAACTTGATTATATGGATAAATTAACAGAATTAGTTTCATCAATAAAGAATATGTCAGAATCATTAGAAAAAATATCTAGTAATAGTATTTTGAAATAATTAAAGAATAACATGGTGTTAGTATAGAAGTGTAGACACGGACATGTAGTTTTTTTAAGTGATATAATAAAAGAAATAAAGGAAGTGTCTACAGATGGGAAGGAAAGTAAAAAGTTATACAGAAGAATATAAAAATACAATTATTGATCTATTTAATAGTGGAAAAACTTATGCTGAAATCAGCGACGAATATGGAGTACCAAAAACAACTATAAGACAATGGGTGAAAAAGAATAACACTGCATCAGATGATAATATTTCTAATAATGATGCAGAAATTAAAGCAATGAAAAAAAGAATGGCTAAATTGGAACAGGAAAATGAAATATTAAAAAAAGCACTCTCCATATTCGCAACAACAA
>NZ_JBQHRN010000050.1:0-9872 GCF_052066735.1 Clostridium sp. HCP1S3_C6 | reverse complement strand
TCTTCAAAATAAATATTAAATTGTAACTCAGACAGTAAGCATTTTTACTATCTGAGTTTATTTTATCATCAGATATTTATAGTTAAAATACGTGAAATTTTTGACGCTTACATTACTTTGGAGTCATATATTAATAGAAGAGTGCAACCTTCTTCTGTTATACCAACCTTCAATATAGCAATATTGGCTTCTTCGAAGGTTTGGTATGTATTTCTATAAATTTCTTCTTTCTTTATAGATGAATGGAAAGATTCTATACAAGCATTATAATATGGACAACCTTTTTTACTAAATGATTGTGTAATCTTAAATTTATTGCAAAGTTCTTTTAAATCATTACTTGTATATTGATATTCAAAATCTGTATTAAATATCAATTGTTTATTCTTATCAGGGGCTTGTATCATTTTCCCAGAATGCTATATTAATTTATTGATATTAGGCTTCTTTTTAATATATCAAGTGCATCTCTTGTATCTCGTAATTCTCTTTTTAATCTAGCATTTTCTTTAGCTTCATCACTAGAATAGTTTCCAGAACCTCTGGTTGGTACTACACCATCATTATCTCTAGCGGCTTTCTCCCAATCATTTAGAGTAGATGTACTTACTCATTTCCATTCCTCCAATAATTCTAATTATATTATATCTCTTTTTGAGAAATTTCCACTTTCAACTTGTACTATTTTTATTCTAGCATCAACTATATTATACAAGGGGATATTTAATTAAAAAAGTATTTGAAATTTGTTCACTTATATGAACAAAAATGTTCAACTATTGTTCATATAGTATTTGGTACTACTAAGTAAGTTTATACATATACTATTTATAGAAATATTTAGTACATGCCTTCATAGTTAAAAATGCTTTGGAATTTATTTAATTAAAAGAACAAGTTTATTCAATTATTATTCAATTAAATGAACAAATTTATGTTATTCAAAAAATTAAAGCTTGTTTTAAAATATATAAGTTTTTTTATTAGAAATTAATTTTAGATTTTTATAATATAATTTTCTAAGATTATCTTTAATTTTTAAAAAATAAAATTATATATTTAAGAAATTTGATTTAAAATTATATAATACCTGCCTATAATTGTGATAATCTAGAAGAATATTATTTTAGCAGGAACAGAGTATATCTAGGGCTATATAAAATGACAGCAGGAAAAGTATTTGATGTTGATGTAAACGAAGTATTAAACATTATGTAAAAAAGTAGCATTGTGGATATGACTAGCCTATATGGTAGGAGTGATTTTGAAAAATTATAATAAAAAATGGATAATAAAAAATGGATAATAAAAATCAAGTACTTTATATAAAGGATTAAATAGCAAAAAATGTCCTTTTTGTAATTGTGAAATCAAGCCATTACAGTTATTTCAGAAGAAATAATAAATAGCAAAAAATGTCCATTGAGTAATAAATGTCATAGGATACATTTTGCTATTTATTATTGATGGATAATTTTCAGAATTGAAAGGTAAAAAATCTCATTAAATTATATTATGCCAGTTGAGTATAAATTTGCAAATATGGCCAAATAAAAATTGTATTAATAAGTATTGACAATCTAGGGGATATTTAATTAAAAAAGTATTCGAAATTTGTTCACTTATATGAACAAAAATGTTCAACTATTGTTCATATAATATTGGGCACTATAAGTAAGTTCGTACATATACTATTTATAGAAATATTTAGTATTAAAAGTAGTTAATTAAACTGCTTTTAATACATGCCTTCATATTTAAAAATGTTTTGGAATTTATTTAATCAAAAGAGCATGTTTATTCAATTGTTGTTCAATCATTGTTCAATTATGGATTGGTTATAATTAGACACAAATTATTCGGTCATGATATAATATTAAAAATTATGACAAGGATAAATATTAAAAAATTTAAGCATATACAAAAATAAAAAGAGAGAGACGTGATTATGAATGGCTAATTTAGATTATCATGATTATATTGGTGAACATGTATGGATCAAGCAAAAAAACGGCAAAGAAATTGAAGGTGATATAATAGGATATGAAGTAGGAACTGTAGAAGATAGAGATTATGATTTAATTGATGTTTCACCTGAAGAAGGTTATTCTATAGGAATACCTATACCAGATATAATAAAGTTCAAGGTACTAGAATAATAATACTTACTTAGACTAGAAAAGGCCTGCGCTATTAAGCGTAAGCCTTTCTCTTCTTAAACTGAGATAAGAACATGTGATTTACCAATTACAATTGATGAATCAATCTGAGCTAATCTTTCAGAGATTCTTCTCATGCTTTGAAGTTCATGTCCAAAAGGTAGCTCTTTTTCTGCCCAGAAATCAAAAACAATGCCATTTTCAATGTCTTTAGACAAATAGATATTGTCGATTTCTTTAGGATTATTTTTTACTTTATGGTTATTGAATCCAATTTTTAAACTTTCAAAGTATGACTAAAAATCCTTTGCTTTAACATCATTTCTTGCTAGTACAGTTGTAATTACATAATGAAAATTCTTATGCATAAATTATTCTTCCTTTAAGATATCTAAGATTCTTGTTATCTTGTTCATGGATGTTTCATCAGTATTCTTTAAAAGTTCAGAGAATGTACTGATAGCAGTTAATCTGTCATTAATAGTTAATTCATTATTATCATTGTAAGTTTGTGTTGGAATTACTGTATAGATAAGTAATTTTTTTGCAACAATAAGTGGTGAAAAGGTTTCTTTGTAATTTCTCATAAGATAAGCACTTACACCTCTTAAGTGATAACCTATCTTAAATGTTGAAGCGATATCATCAGGTATAGTAACATGCATAATTACTTGTTAACCTCCTGCCTGAATATCTTTGACTTGAACAGTAAAAATAATTTTAATTAAAATTTATTGTGAATTAACAAATGCCATATTTTGAAAAACATATAAAAATATTGTATTATAATTATGAAATATTGTTTTGGTAGGGTAACATATGAGAAATAAAATGAGAAAATACATATGCATAATAGGAATATTTATATTAAATTTACAGTTATATAATATTACTTATGCAAGTGTAAATGATGAAAGTGGAATTGGAGTTGAAATTACATCTTCAGAAGATAATCAATCTATTGAAATCAATTTAAAAAATACATCTGAACATAATTATAAAAATGTATCTGTTAATGTTGAATTGCCGGAAGAATTAAAAATTAGTGACAATATTTCTCTTGATGTAGAAGAATTAACTTCAAATAAAGAGATAAATAAAAATATTACATTAGAAAATGATACCACTAAAGGAAATAACAAACTGATATTTATAGTAGTTTTAGGCATAGTTGTTCTATTAGCTTTTGTAGTAACATTCTTAATATTTAAGAATAGAAATAAAACTATAGCCTCATTGTTAGCTACAGCTATACTGGGAAGTTTACTTGTACCATATAGTGTAAATGCAGAAACTATAAATAAATCTTTTAAAATTTCAGATAGCTTTGTAATGAATAACACAACATATGATTATACTAATTTATCTAATATTAATGATAATAACAAGTTTTTTAAAGTTACCAAACTAATTGATGGTATTCCAGCTGACGATAAGAGTAAAATGGTGTTTATGGAGTTGCTATTATTTAATAACATTTTTTATAAGAAATCAAATGCAACACTATCTTCTGACAAGAAATATTGTTTAGTTAATACAGATGATGTAGAATCTTATTTGCAGCAATTTATAGGTTCTGGAATTGATGATTTTAATAATATTGATTGTTATCCGTTAGTTGATAAAAAAATTGGATTTCCAAGTGGCAATAGAGGAACCAATTACTAATACAAATAATGAATTTCCAGAAAAAGAAGCAGTAAAATATATAATTAGGTATTTTGTAAAAAAATATAATAAAAATATACATTACCTAACAATACAAACTAGTCAATACAATGGATCATATACATTAATTGATGAAAGTAATCCTTTAGAAAGGTTACCTATGAATATTCATTATTATGAAAATATGAATAGATATTCTTTTAGTATAAAAAGTCAAGTAAATGATTCAATTTCTGGATGGACTCATCCAGAAACAATAGAAATGGGATATGTGGATAATAAAGGATTTTTTTCAACTAAATAATTAATAAAAGTACTTTTAAGCATTTGCAAAAACTATTATATTTTAGGCTTATGGATGATTTGAATAATCCTTCAGAAAATATTTATCAATCAGTGTTGTGATATAGTGAAGTTGTAGCAGGGGAACCTAATGGAATATAATTTTATTAGAAAAAAGGTAATGGATATGTCACAACAATATTTTAAAGAAGAAGTTAAACATAAAATAGTTAAATTACATTTAAGAGGAAGCACTTTAAAGAGCTTAGTAGAAGAATATGAAGTTTCTAAAGCAAGTATATCTAATTGGGTAAAATAATACCATAGCGAATGCCAAACAAATAAGAAATTACAAGAATAAAATGATTATCTAATAGAAAAAGACTAAAAAAGGAACTTGAGGAAATAAGATTAGTAGGCAAAAATAGTAACAAAAACTAATGGAATTTTATAAAATAAAAAAACAGTATATAATACAACAATAAAATATGTTTTTGTGAGGATAAAAATATGAATATATCACTAGATTATATAAAAAAAGAATGGAAAAATATACTTCAAATATTAAAAAAAAATAGAGAGATGATAATATATGCTTCGTTATCAAGTTCAAAACCTGTAGCATATAAAAATAATACTCTTACTTTAGAATTTGAAGAAGGATATATATCAAGCAAGATAAGGTTAGAACAACCAGATGAATATGAAAAAGTTAGTAAAGCAATTAGTTGTTATTTAAAAGAAAATATTCAATTAAAGTTTCAAATTGCAGGAAAAAATGAGTATAACTCTGTATTAAAAGATTCATTTGGTAAAAATTTATCAGATTACATTATGATACATAAAAATAATAAAAGTGTAGAAAGAATTACTGGGTGTTCTAATGTTTTTTTACAGGATTACGATGAAATAGATAAAACTTTTAATAATAATTTTTTTAGTGAAAATGATGAAAATAAATGGAAACAAGCAGTACAGTTTCTAATAGATACACTTAATATATGCTTAGGTGCAATTAATATTCAGTGCAATAATAATAAAATTTCAATAAAGGTTAATAAATGCTATTTAAATAATAAAAACAGGTTAGTTAATGCAAAAACTAATAAATTACTTAATAATATAATGACTGAATTTTTTGATAGAGATATGAATGTTGAAATAAAGATAATTAACAATTGTTCATTGAATTCTATTAAAGGCAATTGGAATAATATTATTAAATTTTTTAAAGAAAAAAGACAATTGATAATATATCATGCATTAAGTTGCAGTATTCCGATTCATTATGAAGATGGTATTCTTACTTTAGAATTTGAAGAAGAGTATTTAGAAGATGTAAAAAAAGTAAAAAGACAACCCTATTATGAAAAACTAAATAACTATATTTCTGAATATTTAGAAGAAGAAATAACAGTTAAATTTGTATTAATTTGCTGATTTATTATATTCCAAATAGAAGTATGTTTTGCTTTTTATTTGGAATATTTTTTTATTTACAAAAAAATAACATAAACTTGCCAATATAATTTTAAAAAAAAGACGATTATTAATTATACAATATAATCAAATTTATAAATAAGTTGGTGATTATTATGAGTGCTTATGATCCATTTGATAGTGTTTTAGACAATCCTTACTTAAAATATTTAAAAAATAATAAAAATTCTGAAGAATACTATAGTCAAGAATATGATAGGAAAAAATATGATGAACATTATACAAAAATATATGAAAAGTGTAAAGAAATAATTGCACGATTAGTGGTTCAACAGTAATTGCAATAACAGCTGATAACCTAAAAACTAGGTTATCAAGTGAGTATCTTTCACAATAGAAAATTGGAGGTATATATGTGCAAATACATTATTTTCAAAGATATCATTCAAAGGAGAATGTAGACACATCAAATACTATGCTGATGTTGTCTCGATTATATAATTATAATACAGATAAGTTTTTTGCAATGCTAAATGCATTAATCCTTGGACAAGATGAGACACCTGAAATAACATTTGACCTTCAGGTAGTTGGGGATGAAAGTGTTCCAGATGCGATAATAAGTCAAAAAAGTTTTAAGATAGTTGTAGAGACTAAATTACATAATCAATTTCATCAGGATCAACTTGAAAAGCATCTTACTCAATTTGGGACAGAAGAGATAAAGGTACTTTTGACTTTAGATCCAAAGCCAATGAAAAAATCCTTGATAGACAGTTTTGGGGCTGCCTTGAAAAAGTATAATGCAGATAGGATTACTGAAATAAAAACACCTATAAAGCATGTAAATATTACATTTGAACAATTAGTAGTTGCAATGGAAGATATTGTAGATGAACGTGATTCAGAGATAATGGCAGTGCTTGATGATTATAAGAAGTATTGCTTTGAAGAAAAATTGATACCAGATGATGAAAACTGGATGCGAGCAATTGTTGCAGGAACAACACTTGAAGATAATTTGAAATACGACCTTTATTATGATCAAGCTTCAAGAGGATATTCGGGACATGGATATATTGGATTGTATAAAGGAAAAAGTATAAGGGCAATTGGCAAATTAAAAAAGACAATTGTAGCTGAGTTAATAGATGGAGAAGTGTCATATATTAATGAAAGCGGAGAAGCTGCTACAAAAGAGGAAATAGAAAAGATTAAAGAGGCTATTGTTCATGCGGAATTAGAGTATGGATACAATTTGAAAACAGTTAAGCATAGATATTTTATAGTTGAGCATTTTTATCCAACAGATTTTAAAAAAGCAAGTAAAAATCCCATTCAAAAAAGTAAATATTTTAATCTAGCAGAAATGTTCAAAAGCAAGACTTTGCCTAAAACGGATGAAATTGCAGCAAAACTGTATGGGAAAACATGGGAAGAGTTCAATTAGTACAATAAAGGAACTTCCTGTATAATTCAAATATAAGAAATTCCAAGAAAGAAGGCTGAAAAAATTAATCGCAGTTCTGCCACAAATTTTCACAATGATGTGAAATATGTGATTGTCTTGGTATTTTATGTAGTTTTCACATCAAGAATTATTTCCAAGATTTGTGGAATAGCTATAAAAATAGGTTGTATTTATCCTATAATATGCGTATAATATAAGTGAAAGCGAGGTGCATATTATGATAGTAGATACAAATACAATGATTTCTATAACAGAAGCTAATCAAAATTTTTCAAAGGTTGCCAGAGTTGTTGACGAACATGGCTCAGCAGTTATCCTAAAAAACAATGTACCAAGATATCTTGTAATTGACTTTAGCAAAGCAGAACAGGAAAAAATAGCATCCACAGAGGATGTATTTGATATATCAGAGCGTCTTATTAAGCAGAATATGGAAGCTTATGAGGTGCTTGCCAAATGATAAAATTAAGCAAAGAGCAAGTCATTTTACTTCATGGAAGGCTGATTTAGGCTACTGGTGGTAGTAATGGCATTCGTTATGATGGTATGCTTGATTCAGCACTAGCTAATCCATTTCAGTCATTTGAAGATGAAGAGCTGTATCCAAGTGTACAGGCAAAAGCAGCACAACTTTGCTTTGGAATTGTAAAGAACCATCCTATGGTCGATGGAAATAAACGATTAGGTACTCATGTGATGCTGGTATTTTTAGCATTAAATGGTTATGAACTTTCATATACACAGAAAGAGCTGATTGATACAATCCTTGACTTAGCATCTGGTAAAATAGGTGCAGAGAATATATTACAATGGATTATAAGTCATCAAAAATAATACATGAGATTATTATGTGCAGTAGTGTTGACAATCCAAGATAGAATAGTATTTTATATAATTCTATAAAATTCAGTATATTAAAATAAAAAGCAAGTGTTATTTACATGACTAAATTTTAGCCAAAGTATTTAATGCTTGCTTTTTATTATAAAGATATTGAGGATTTTCAACATCAGGTAAAATGCCATGTTATAATTTATTAGACAATTTTATGTTCAAAATAAAACAATAAGTTAATTTTAATGTATAATACAAATATACAAGGATAAAATTAATAGGAAAGAAGGTGAGAAATAATGGCTATTTATTTAAATACAGCTGCAACACTTGAAAATTATAAGGAATTGATAAAGTCTAAGTATTTTATTGATAAATCTAAAATTATTGAAAAATTGAATAGTTGTATAAGTACTACAGATAAATATATTTGTATAACAAAACCAAGAAGATTTGGAAAGTCATCTATAATAAATATGCTAGGAGC
Organism: Clostridium sp. HCP1S3_C6; assembly: GCF_052066735.1. Classification (NCBI taxonomy): domain Bacteria; kingdom Bacillati; phylum Bacillota; class Clostridia; order Eubacteriales; family Clostridiaceae; genus Clostridium; species Clostridium sp. HCP1S3_C6. The sequence goes on along the minus strand of NZ_JBQHRN010000050.1, from coordinate 1,531 downwards.
ATATTATACAAAAGGGCATAATTCAAAAGATATTTTCGATAAACTTAATATAAGTAAAAGTGATAGTTATTTAGAAAATCTCAATAAATATAATGTTATAAAGTTATCCTTTAATGAAATTCCGGACAATAAGAAAACTTATGATGACTACATTTCTAATATAATTAATAATTTAAAAAAAGATTTGTTAAATATATTTAATAATATTTTAGTTGAAAGTGAAGACATATATATAATGCTAAATAAGACAAATGAAAAATTTATCTTTATTATAGATGAATGGGATTATATATTTAGCCACGATTTATTTAAAGAAAATCAAAAAGACTTTTTAGAATTTTTAAGAAATCTTTTAAAAGATAAACCATATGTGGCCCTTTGTTATATGACAGGAGTACTGCCAATTAAAAAGTATTCAGAAGGCTCTGCTCTTAATATGTTTGATGAATTTACAATGCTTAGTGATGGAATTTATGATAATTATTTTGGTTTTACTGAAGATGAGGTAAAATATTTATGTAATAAACAGAACACTATTTCTTTTGAGGAAATAAGTGAATGGTATAATGGATACTTAAGTGAAGATGGAGAAAAAATATATAATCCTAGATCAGTTGTTAAGGCTCTTCAAAATGGCAAATGCAAAAGCTATTGGACTAATACAGGCAGAATGGATGAAGTCTTATTTTACCTAAAGTATAATATAGCAGAAGTACGTGATGATGTAATAGAAATGGTATCTGGGAATGTAGTAGATATTATAATTGATGAAGAATTTAGGGCAGGTCAAGATGCACCAGAAACAAGGGAAGAAATATATTCAGCAATGATAGTATACGGATTTTTATCATATTATGATGGAACCATAAGAATTCCTAATAAAGAACTTATGAAGGAATTTGAAAAAGCCTTAAGGGATAAGAGCTTTGGTGAAGTTATGGGTATGGTTAAAAATTCTGAAAAAATGTTGAAAGCTACTTTAAATAAAGATACTGAAACTATGGAAAAAATAATTGATAATATTCATAATAGTGAAATACCAATACTTCAGTATAATGATGAAAATAGTCTTTCTTGTGCAATTACTTTGGCATATTTATATGCAAGAAATAAATATAGAATTGAACGTGAAGAAAAAACTGGAAAAGGTTATGCAGATTTTATGTTTCATCCAAGAAGAAAAAATGACACAGCATTTGTTCTAGCATTAAAGAAAGATAGTTCTCCAGAAGTGGCAATAAAACAAATAATAGAAAAAGAATATTATCAGAAATTTATAAAAGAAAATGTAAAGAATAAAATACTTGCAGTTGCCATTTGCTATGATTCAAAAACAAAAGAACATAAATGTAAAGTTGAAGAAATAAATTAAAATACATTAAAAATAAAGTGTGTAAGTAAGGTTAGTGTATTAAATTAAATTAGCCTTATTTTTTGAAATCCTCTTCAATTATACAAAAGAATCTCATCTATTTTAAATTTTAGTAAATAATCATAAATCTTATAAAAATCATTTAAAACTATGATATAA
>NZ_JBQHRN010000049.1:0-10837 GCF_052066735.1 Clostridium sp. HCP1S3_C6 | reverse complement strand
CCATATAATTGTGGATAATTTCATAAAAACATAGCAAAAATGTGAATTAATATAAAAAAGTTAAATTTACAGAAAAAATGGTCAGATAAAAAAATTTACCTTTCAGGTCTGCCTATATAAGGCGAGATTTGACAGTATACGAGTGTGGGTGTAAAATATACAATATATTTATATATTTGGCAAAGTATGTGAAAACATATGACGCAAAACTATAGGGACTGTAGAATGTCAGCCAGTTGCAGAATTGTTTATGAGAGGCAGTCTTTTTCTTTTCGGAACTAGGCTGTGTCTTTTTTTGTATCGTATGAGGTGAACTATAAGTGGAAATTTAAAGATTTCCGAGTTTTCAGAAAAATAGGGAATCAAGGAACGGAGAATTAATACTTTATGTTTAGAGGGACGCATAGAGGGTGCTATTAAGTTTGGAAACACCTGGGCAATCCCAGAAAATGCGCAGAAACCGAAAGACGAGAGAATTAAATCGGGAAAATATATTAAGCAAAAAGAAAAATTCGAAGATGACAAATAGTGTCACCTAAATAAGGTACAATAGAAAAAAGTAAGCCCTAGATAAAAAGTAAAGGAGGTAATTGTGTTGGGAAACGAAAAAAAGCAGGACTTTGCAACTAGACTTAGTAATGTGGCACAAAAGGTTGTAGATTTTATTGATAGCGAGATACCAGATTGCTCAGCTTACTTTACAGATAAAATAGAAGAAGGCGTATTGGAACTGCTAAATGTTGATAAGCCAAAAGTAATGGTCTATGGAATATATAACAGCGGTAAGAGTACGTTGATTAATTCTTTGTGTAAAGAAAAAGTTGCAGAGATGGCAGATAGACCAATGACAGATCAGATAAGCGAGTATGATAGGGGTGATTATTACTTAGTAGATTCTCCAGGCGTTGACGCTCCGATAGAACATGAATTGGTCACGGAAGAATATCTTAACAAATGTCATATTATTTTATTCGTCATCAGCAGTAAAGGTGTGTTTGAAGATAGAGCAAATTATCAAAAACTAGCAAATCTCGTAGTGAAGGATATTCCGTTTATTATTGTCCTAAATGACCGTGGAACTGCTATAGATAAATCTTGGAGTGAGGAAGAAAAGAAAAAAGCCAAATTTGATCACGATCAAGAATTAAAAGTAATTCAATACAAGATAATCCAGAATCTGATTAAAGAAAGCCGGGATAATAAGATAGTAGACAAATATGAAGTGATAGTTTTAAATGCAAAAAAAGCATTGACGGGGATAATACGAGAAAAACCACAATTATACGCTGCTAGTGGGGTGGATTTTCTTGAACGAAGGATAGGACAGATTATAAGTAATGATGCTTCGATAGCGGCATTATTTAAGCAACCAATTGTCAATTTGAAGGAATGCTTAGCAGAAGTTGAAAAAATAATTACTCAGTCCATTAGTGGAAATTCTTTTGAGGATTTTGGCTTGAAGATAAGCATAATTGAAAGTAATAAAGAAAATCTTTTACAAGAATTGAAGGTTATGATACGTCAGATTGTAAACAGCCATACAGATGAGCTGACTAACTCTTATATGAATGGAGATTATGAGGTTTTTGAAAGTGTGGTAAATACTGTATTTCGAGATACAGATAGTTTATATTCGGACTATACTAATAAACTATTAGTTTATTTTGAACGTAATTTTAAGGGATTCAATTTGTATTTGAATCCTATGTCAAATTTAGTATTTGATCCTTATGATGTGAAACAAAAAGGAAAAGTTAGTTCTGGAGAGTCAATAGAAGAATACAAAATGGAAGAACTACCAGAGGAGAAAAAAGGATTTTGGGACTTTTTAAAATCTCAAAAGAAAAGAGAACAAGAGAAAAAAGAGCGTATGGAGGCTGAGGCAAGGATCAAAAATGAATATGCACAATATAAAATGCAGGAGCAGATTAGAAAGAAGCAAGAAGCAAGGCAGGCTGCTACTTGTGATTTAGATGATTTGTGCAGATTAATGATTGATATTGTCACCACTGGTATACATGAAAAATATGATGATTTAATTTCGAAGATACAGGAAATTGATTGCTTAAATAAGCAGAATTTAGAAAATGGAAATCGTCAAATGAAAATATTACGTGAAATACGTAATGAGGTAATGTCAATCGAGAATGCTATGGTTTAGGAGAGTGATTTAGGATGATGAAACTTTCAAAAAAAGAAGTGGCCGATATTGCAAAGTACTGCGGGCAAGAGTACTCAACAAGGTATCTTGGTATACAAAATAGAGCGGACGAACAAATTGTAAAGATTGTAAACACAGGTATGGTTAGTTCGGGAAAAAGTAGCCTTTATAATGTCTTGATAGATAGTATTGAGAATGAGCATTTTCCTACTGGTGCTGCAAGAACTACAACGATGTCTAGTTATTATGACGTAAATAATATTTCGTATATTGATACTCCGGGAATTGATGTCAGATCAGAGGATGATGCATTAGCTTTTAGTACAATTATGGAAGCGGATATTATCATGATGATTCATAATATCAATACAGGCCCACTTGTAAGAAGTGAAGCAGAATGGCTTGAGCAGATTGTAAGGAAGATGAGTGGTTTAGATGCATGTAAGGCTCGATTAATATTTGTCTGTACATGGAAAGATACAGTAGAAAAAGATGATGATTATCAAGATATTATTGATGACGTAAAGAAAGCTGTTTTTGAAATAGTGGGTATTGAAATTCCATTTTTTGAAGTATCAGTAAAAAAATATCTTGATGGAAAGAAAAAAGACAAGCCTATTCTTGTTAATAAAAGTGGAATTGCAGAATTGAAAGAATATCTGGAAGGATATGCGGAGGAATATCTGCAAAAGAAAAATGAACTAGATGAAGCGGAATTGGCTGAACTGTTGATAGAGGTTCACAGTATTTTAGTGAATAAAAAAGCTGAGAAGGATAAAGAAATTAAGAAAATATCAGACAGAATTAAGCAGACGGCAAAATCAAAAAGAAGTACATGGAAAGATATTTTTACTTATTTTTCATCAAAAAGAAAACATTATGATCAGGAACTCAAAAATATTTAATCCTGAGAGTTTGGAGGTATATACATGGCAGTAATATTTGCAGTTGTGGGTGGAGGTGCAGTTGTTGGTATTGCAACAACACCAGTGCAGGGAGATAGCAATTATAGCGATTATGATAATTATAGTAACTATAGTAACTATGATAATTACAGTAATTATTCAGATGCTGCAGAACGACAGCGTAGGAGAAGAGAGGAAAAGGAACGAGAGTTAAATAGCCTGAAATGTGAGATTAATCAATACAAATCAAGTAGTGTAAATCCACAGTTGACATCAAGTACACTTAAAAATCAGCCTGGAATTACGGTTGATGTAGATGCTGTGGAAATTGACGGAAATAATACAATTAATACTTTTGAGAAGAGTAGAACAGAAGCGGAAAGTGCTGAATTACGTGTTGAATCAGAAAGAATAGATAAGCTTCTTAGCAAGATAGATAAAGTACTTGAGGAGGAATAATAAATGGCAATGGTAGATTGTATAAACAATTTTGTGGACACTATGGTTGCGCAGCAAGATCAGTTTAAAAATCTTCAAAACGCTGTGTCAAGGAAGGAAAATGAGGTAGCACAAGTATTAGATATTCTAGAAGCGAATGAAAAAAGCATTATTGATGGAATAAGAGAAAAAATAGAAAAATCAAATGATGAAGGAATGAATGAGATATTCCAGCAGACATCACAAAGTTTATTAAATACAATGAGTGATTCCAATAATAAAATCAAAGAAGCTGTCAAGGGAATGACGTTCATTCAGGACTTTGAAAAGCATTTCACGGTATCTGTTTTTGGAAAAGTTAAGGCTGGAAAGAGTTATTTAGGCAATTTTATTATGGGTAATTCTATTAAAAAGGCAGGCATTGCAACTTCATTTGATTCACTCGGGGAAATGCCGGTACATGTCTATGACAGAGGAAAAATGTATGAGGCAAAGAAAATCACAACAGAGGATGAAGCGAAGGAATGCAATGGTGCTGAATTCTACGTGAACAAGAGCGAGGCAACGAGTACAATTCAATGGGTTAACATTGGAGGAATGTGTTGGTTTGATACCCCGGGAATTGGTAGTGTTACAATTGAAAATGAAGAATTAGCTAAAGAGTATGTGAAAAATTCGGATTTAGTTATTTTTGCATGTAATTCAGATGCTGCAGGTACAAGACAAGAGTTTTCGGAAATAAAACAGTTACATGAAATGGGTAAGCCTATTTTATTGTTACTTACTCAGTCTGATACATATGAGTTTGATGTTGATGATGATGGAGAAGAAATTAGTATTTTGCGTCCTAAGTCTGAAAAAGATAGAAAAGATCAGGAAGAATATATGCTTACAACTCTTCAAGAGCAGGGAATGGAAGATGTTTTAAAGTATGCTAACATTTTGACTGTTTCTGCAAAATTGGCGAATGAAGCACTTGCGGCTGGTGATGAGGAAATGTTTGAGCAGAGCAATATGCGCAAGTTGTTATCCATTTTAGTTGATATTACGCAAAACGATGCTGCAGAAATGAAAAGAAATACGCCAAAGAGTAGAATAAATGAGATGATTGACAGTATTATAAGTGATCTTCGTTTGGTTAATGAATCAATTAGTACTGTATGTGGAAAAATCAACGATAGTAAAAGAGAACTTGAAGACAGAAAAGACTGGATGTTGGAACAAATCAGAGCATCAGTAAATGTTAAAGTAATGGAAATTCTTTCAGTGGCTAAGGCACAGGTTGAACGAGACAGAAAAGAAATTTCTGAAAATGAATTAAGCGATCAGATTAACAAAGCTGTTTCAGATGTAATCATCAAGGTGTGTACGGAAGAAGCTATAAGTCAAACAGAGAAAATACCTGATCTAAATCTTAATTTAAACGGAATTGGCGATATGAGAATGAAACAGGATAGTATCCCATATGAATATGTTTCTGTTACAGAGGTTCCAAGACCACCAAAGGGATTATTGGAGAAGGTTGGTAAATATATCTTTAAAAAGGAATACTACACTACGAAGAGTACAACTGAAACAAGATATTCAACATTTGATATTGGAGTAAATGATAATGAAATAGCCAATAATATTATCCTTCAACTTGGTTCAGCATTTTCTTCAACAATTGATAATTATATAGGTTATTTGACCAAGGGATATTATGAGCCAATTGAAATTCTTGAAAGAAAAACTACAAGTGAGATAAGTAATGCAATTACAAAACTTGAAGGAATGAGAATGTAATGTTTACAGTCATTATTAAAGGAACAAATGGTTGCAATCTTGATTGCAGCTATTGTTCTTTAGGGAAAAAAACAAAATGTGAAATGGCAGATCAAGATATGCTATTTCAGATAATGAAATTTGCTTGTGAAGAAGCAAAGAATAAAAAAGATAGTGCAGTTACAATTATTTTGCATGGTGGTGAGCCAACATTAATTGGCTTGAATAACTATGCCTATGCAATAGAAAAAATCAATAGTGAATATAACGAAATGAAGATAGATTATTCCATGCAAACAAACGCTTGGAATATTTCAGATGAATATTTGGAATTTCTTAAAAAATATAAGGTTAATGTTGGCGTATCGATTGATGGAGCAAAAGAAGTTCATGATATCGAAAGAAAAAGCTGTGGCGGGAAAGGAACATTTGAAAGAGTTTGCTACAACATTGATAGGATGCTAGATGAAGGAATATCAGTATCTTGTTTAATGGTTTTAACAAGTCTTGCATTGAACAAAAATTTTGAGTATTTGCAGTTCTTCGCTGAAAGAAATCTGCACTTAAAGATAAATCCATTGCTTAATTATGGAGAGGTGTATGACCACCCAGAATTATCTTTAGGCAAGCAACAATATGCAGAGTATTTAATTAGAATTTATGAGTACATTATCGAAAATTCAATCAATGTAACAATTTCTCCTATTGATAATATTTTGAAGGCCATTTTATCGGATGGAAAAATTCATGAGTGTACGTTTAATCCGGTTTGTAATCGAAATTTTGTATGTGTGGATCATATGGGAGATGTGTATCCATGCGGAAAGTACTCGGATCTAAATGAATATAAAATTGGCAATATTTTTGATAAATCATGTTCTCTTAATCAATCGGAAATTATTAGTCGATTAATAGAAAGAAGAACAGTAAATATGCCAAAGGAGTGTAGATCATGTAAGTATGTTGCAATGTGCAATGCTGGATGTAATGCAGAAGCTAGTATTGATGGGGATATAGGAAAACCACCTTTATTATGTGAGGATTATAAAGTGTTATTTAATTATTTTTTACACGATGGATTACTGTTTTATAGGAAAAAATTAGAGCAACGCAGAGAGGAGATTCTTAAGAATGGAGTATGAAATCCTATTGATTAATATTTCAAGAGATTGTAGTGGCTATTCTTCTAGCTTTAGAGATAGTATAGGCCAATATTTGTTAGCAGGTTATATTAGAAAGTATAATTTTAAAGGCTTTGTATTTTCGGGAAATATAAAAGAATGTAAAGATAAAATTGAAGATGCTATATGTAATAAAAGGGTTCCTATTATAGGGTTTTATGCGGCTGCGGATAATATCAGAATAGTAGCACATACAATTACATGGATAAAAAAAGAATATCCCTTTGTAAAAACTTTAGTTGGAGGACCACAGTCAATTGCTTTAGATAATAATTTTTTTAATGTGACCAAGAATGATTTTGCCATTATAGGTGAAGGGGAAATACCATTACTATTTTTATTAGAAGCCGTTGTAGATAAGACAAGAAGTCTGGATACAGTTCCTTCATTAATATGGAAAGATGCCGATACAGATCAGCTAATTATCAATCATTGTGATAATGCTGTTATTCAAGATTTAGATTCGATACCATTTCCCTCAATGGATGATAGCTTGATGGGAAATCTAAGGCAAGGACCTATAGTTGGAATTATTACTGGTAGAGGATGTCCTTATCAGTGTACATTCTGCTATGAGGGTGCTAATGCCAAAAATGTAAGATTCCGAAGCATTGATAACGTGATGGAGGAAATAGACTACATAACTTCATTGAATCCAAGAATGGAATACATCAGTATTTATGATGATACATTTACATTAAAGGATGAGCGAATATTGGAATTCTGTGACAATATGCGCAAAAGAAAGCTCATGTGGTTTTGCGAAGGTCATATTACATTTGTTTTGAATCATCAGGAGACTCTTAAAACTATGATTGAAAGTGGTCTTTCCTGTATTCAGTTTGGTATTGAGAGTGGGAATAATGATGTTCTGTCTTTGTATAATAAACATACAAATTATGAAATGATAAATAAGTGTATTTCAATATGCAAAAAGCAAGGAATTTCAGGTATTACAGGCAATTTTATAATAGGTGGAGCAAATGAAAGTGCTGAATCCATTGAAGATAGTAAGCGGCTTGCTAAAGATTTGATTAATAATGCTAAGGGTATAATTGAACTATATGTGGTATATTTTGCTCCTTATCCTAATACGAAAATAGTAAATATGCCGGAAATGTTTTCAATGAAATTACATCCAGAATTGGAACAATACAATTTGAATACAATGAGATCACCTGTAGTTGAGACAAGAGGTCTATCCACAAAGGAAATATACGAAAAAAAGCATGAGTTTGATGAGTTCCTGCAAGCGCAATACAAAGAAGCTGCAAAAAACCCAGATAAGAGAGATGTTATCCAAGGATTGTTTCATGATGGAGTAAGAATACATTTAAATCCTACATGGGAGAAATATTATTTAGAGCAGCCACATGTTGTTACATTTCTTGAGCATCTAACTTTAGAGGAACAAACCTTTTATCAGGACAGATATATTATTAGAACTTTTGAAGATGTTTTGATTGATGGAGAAAAATTAATTACAGAAGTTGGGGTATTTGAGGATGTAGCAAAGGAGGTTCTTCTTAATGCCACAGGAATATTATCTGCACAGGAAATAGCGATAAAATGTGAAATATCAATATCTGAGATGGAAAAGCTATTTTATGAATTAAATAATAGATGTTTAGTTTATATGAGCGAGTTTTAATACGGAGGTGTTTTTATGCTAAATGCAGACTATAAGGATCAGGCGATTAGGGACTTACAAAAGATAAATACTGAATATCTGAAAGTTTTTAATGCGGCGGTTCGTAATATGGAGAATCTCCAAAAGACAAGAAGGACATATGCAATTCGTACAATTTGTGAAGTGGAGCGGTTTGTAGTTAAATTGGCAAATAGACCACGAGAGTTTGAAAATCAGCTAGGAAATATACAGTTAAGATATAAAAACTATATGGAAACATATAATAGATTGCAGGAAGAACAGAAAAAAATTATGCTTGAACAACCTAATATGAAGAATGGAATGGCTGGAACATTAGGTGGTGTTGCTGTTGCAACTATGGCTCCTTCAGCGGCTTTATCAGTCGCAATGACATTTGGAACAGCTTCAACAGGAACTGCTATTGCATCTTTATCTGGTGCTGCAGCGACAAATGCTGCATTAGCGTGGCTTGGAGGAGGCGCAGTAGCTGCAGGAGGAGCTGGAGTATTAGGTGGACAAGCATTAGTGGCATTAGCTGGACCGGTTGGTTGGGCAATAAGCGGTGCATCTCTTATTGGAAGTCTTTTAGCAATTAATATATCTAATAAGGAAATAGCAAAAAAAACAGAAGAAAGCATTATTGCAATCAAAAAAGAAATGGAAAGAATAAAGGAAATAGATAAAACTGTTCGAAGTTGGAATAAGGAAACTATTCAATTAACAAATGGTATTTCAAAACAGTTGAACAAAATAGGTCAATTCAGAAAAAAAGACTATTTACAATATACTAACGATGAGATGATGGAATTACAAAGTTTATTTAACACTACGGAAATTCTTTCAAAAAAAATTGGGGAAACAATCGGAGGAAAGTAAATGGCTACAAACTATAATGTATTGGATAAAAGAGAAAGAGAAGTGCAGTGGGGCAACGACAAATGTGATAAGTATGATTATATTATTGCTGCCAGTTGTGGTGCATTAGCGGGATTAATTGATATTTTCTTTGTAGGAGGAGCAACAACTAAAGTTACTGAACTTGGTAAACTTGGAAAAATGACAGATGCAGCAACGGACGAAATAGTCAAAAAGATTGCTAAGGCGTTAGGTTGGAGTCCTCGTCCTGGAAAAGAAAATAATATGTCATCCGCAATTTCATTTTTAGAGAAAAAATTCCCTGTGCCATATGAGCATACAAGTACGAAGGAAGTGGGGGGATCTTTCCAAATGAGTGCAAAGAATCATCATTTTAAATCACTTGCACACTCACCTGATCCAATTGGACTTTTTTTCTCGATACTAGACCAATTTACCAATAGTGGGAGCTTTTTATCTGATGGTCAATTAATCAGAGTAAGTTCGGAAGGCCGTGGATTTGAACTTCAGGGGACAGATTTCATTTCAAAATTATTCTGTGGATTTTGCAATTGGATTGGACATTTAATTTCCGATGTCGCAGGAAGTAACGGAAGTCGAGCTGTTGGAAATATTGGTAGAGGAACAGGATTACCGATTTCATTTATGGAATTATTCTTACTATGTGATTTTGGAAAATTCCAAATTGGAGACGATAGACAGTCATTGTCGGTATTAATGACAAGAGCATTTCAGGAAGGCTATGATTTACGTCATGGTGGTGCAATGGCAGTTCCTGTTATTTTGGAAGAATTAATGATAAGAGTCCTTTGGGCTATAAAGAGAAAATTTTATCATAAAAAAGATTGGAAAGATTGTATACCAAACGAAAACCATGCTGATCTTAGAATTATGTTATTAGTTGGTAATGGTACGCTGTGCTTATTTGATGGTGTAGATGCTGCAATTAGATCAGGTGGAAATGCTTTGGTATTCGTTTTGCATATGAATCTAGTTGCTTGGGCACGACTTATTATCTTGGTATTTAAAGAATTGAGGATTAGATATGGAACTAAGATAGATGCAGCTGTGAATAAGTATATGGCAGAATTTGGATTGAATGACAAGTATGCTTTGAAACAATACTATGATAGGCTAAACGCTGTTGACCAAGAACTTGCTCAAGCTTTAAAATCTTATATTGTAATGGTTGAGAAGGAATATCAGGAATTTATTGATGGAATTGATAAAAGTCTTAACCCTTTAAATGGAACTGCTTTAGATCGAAGTAGGAATAGTGTTGAATTTGCAAGAAAACAACGTGTAGCAGAGAAGCGAATATTTAAGAATCCTGATGAATTAAGATATTGGTTAGGGGAAGGATGGAAATGATATGGATAGACAGTAAAAGAATACCATAACCCTTGATATGTATGATAGATTATGTGAAGGAAAGATAATCAACAAGTCTATTGAAGCTCATAATTTTGGAGTGGATGAACGTTCAATTCAAAGATACATTGATGATATAAGGGCTTATTTAGAAAACAAGAAATCACTTCACAATGGAGATAGCAGAACAAAGAATAAAGATAAAATAGAAGTTGCAAATAAATATATAACTGCAGGATATTGTATCTCTTTAGTTTTAAAAATAGTTAAACTTGGTAGATCTACATACTATTATAATATAAACTATAAAGTTAAAGATGAGGACAAGGTAAAGCCCGCTGGGCGTAAGCCAATAGGATATTCTTTAACTAAAAATAATAAAAAAGTATGTGATGATGAAATTAAGGATTATATTATAGAAGGTATTAATGGAGATGCTCAATATTATGGATATAGAAAAATAACACATTATTTAAGACGTACATATAAT
>NZ_JBQHRN010000048.1:0-11325 GCF_052066735.1 Clostridium sp. HCP1S3_C6 | reverse complement strand
TTCTTCTGTATAACTTTTTACTTTCCTTCCCATCTGTAGACACTTCCTTTATTTCTTTTATTATATCACTTAAAAAAACTACATGTCCGTGTCTACACTTCTATACTAACATCACTGGCAAAGCAAAATATAGTGGCTTCAAGAAGAAAAATACGTGAAATAATGAATAAATATAGATTGATTTCGAATTATACTGTAAAGCAATATAAAGTACATAAATCTAAATGTAATGAAGAGAAAATTGATAATATAGTTCAAAGAGAATTTAATGATAGAGAAGATTTAGAAATAGTAGTAAGTGATTTAACATATGTTAATGTTTCAGGAAAATGGCATTATATATGCTTATTAATCAACTTATTCAATAGAGAAATTGTGGGATATTCTGCAGGCCCTAATAAAGATGCTAAGCTGGTATATAAGGCATTTATGAATTCTACAATTAATCTAAAAAAGGTGAAGATATTTCATACAGATAGAGGAAATGAATTTAAAAATAAAATTATTGATGAAATTCTTGATACTTTTGAAATAAAAAGATCTCTAAGTAAAAAGGGTTGTCCTTATGACAATGCCGTTGCAGAAGCTGTATATAAAATAATAAAAACAGAATTTGCATTTGATAGAATTTTTAACAATTTAGAGGAACTTAAATTAGAACTTAGAAGTTATGTATTGTGGTACAATAACAAACGCATTCACAGTTCATTAAATTATATGACGCCAGTTGAGTATAGACTTGCAAATATGATCGAATAAAAATTGTATTAAAAAATGTTGACAATCCAATTAATAAATGTTTGTACTTTTTGGTCTAAAACTATTTGCACATACATATATCGTGAATAACTCAATGTCATTACAAAAATCCAAGCTTTCTTCTTTTTTCCATTAATATTTAAAAGTCCAATATAACCAAAATCCACTTGAGCTTCTTCACCAGGTTGAGTATTAAGAACCATATCTATTAAGCCCCTATAATTATTTGGACAAAGGATATTGGTATAAGTTATACTAAATATAGTAATTATTGGAGGTAATTTATGAAAGGAAAAACTTATTCAGAAGAATTTAAAAATCAGATATTACAGGAGGTAAAAGAAGTAGGGAATGTTTCTTTAGTTGGAAGAAAACACGGAATATCTACTAGTACAATTTTTACTTGGATAAGCAAATCAAAGAATAAAGATAAAATAAAAGTAAAACCAGGTAGAAAAGCTTTAATTGAGGGAAAGAATAAAGAAAATGAGATAAATGAAGTTACTCAAGAGAATGATAAATTAAAGAAAATATTAGGAGAAAAAGATTTAGAAATAGCTATTCTTAGAGATTTACTAAAAAAAGCAAACCCTCAATTAAAGATAAAATAGAAGTTGCTAATAAATATATAAATGCTGGATATTCTATATCGTTAGTTTTAAAGATAATTAAACTTAGCAGGTCGACGTATTATTATAATATGAATTATAAAGTTAAAGATGAAGATAGAATAAAGCGTACTGGGCGTAAGCCAGTTGGATATTCAATTACTAAAGATAAGAAAAAAATATGTGATGATGAAATTAAAGATTTCATTATAGAGTCTATAAATGGTGATGCTCAATATTACGGATATAGAAAAATAACTCATTATTTAAGACGTACTTATAATTTAATAATTAATTTCAAAAAGGTGTACAGGCTTTGCAAAGAGCTAAATATACTTAAAGATCAAAGAAAAACACATCCTAAATGTAAAAGGATATTAGCATCTAATAGAACAGTTACTGCTTCAAATCAGGTATGGGAAATTGATATAAAATATGGGTATGTTCAAGGAGAAGATAAATTTTTCTATACCTTGAATGTTATAGATGTATTTGATAGAAGTATTATAGATTATCATATGGGATTACACTGTGAAGGAAAAGACGCTGCCGCCCTAATAAGACGTTGTCTTATTAAGCGTAATCTATTTATAGAAAATGTAACACGCCCCGTAATAAGAAGTGATAATGGGCCACAATTTATTAGTCACATATTTGAAGAAACTTGTGCTGAACTACATATTGAACATGAAAGAATACCTGTTAAGACACCTAATAAAAATGCTCATATTGAGTCTTTTCATAGGATTTTAGAGGATGAATGTTTTAAAATAAATGAATTTCAAACTTATGCAGAAGCTTATAAAATAGTTAATGATTTCATGAACTTTTACAATGAAAGAAGATTACATTCAAGTTTAAGGTATATGCCGCCAAGGGAATTTTATACCCTTTATCTTGGAGAGCATCTAGAAAAAATAAGTATAAAAATATAAAGTTAAGAAAAGCTTAGAATTAAATAGATTTTGTCCAATATAAAGGGGTTAATCCGATATCGGTGCCTTCAGTATTGATGAAACAGTTAAATCTAATTTTACTTCCATTATACAATGAAAAAAGACAATTAATAACATTCCACAAATTCGCAGTAGTTCAAAATTTGATTTTCTTATATTTTGTTCCATTTTATCCTCCTCCATAGAATATTAGCATAAAATTAATAAATACTAATTTTATCAACAAAGGGTGTAATAAAATTAATAAACCAATGGCTACATAAATAATATATTTTATAAACGAAATATGATACTAAATATATAATAATTGCACTGCCTAACTGATGCAATATTAAAATAAATAACCTTCCATTAATAAAATCTTCAATCAATATATGTTTCATAAATATACCATGAAATAAATAGCATGTAAAAGAAGCCATTGCTAATTTATTTACAATCATATTTTTAAATTTAATATTAATAAAAAATAGCATTACAAACATAGCCATAAAAATTACTAATGGATTATTATAATTCCATGTTATTGTTTTTTCAAAACCTAATCTATGTTCAGTAATGGATAATAAATAAAGCAAAACAAAACACATCACTATTCCAACTCCAGCTTTAATTCTTGATATAAATATATTATTTAATCGGATGTACGCTCCTAAAAAATATATCAATACAAAATTTACTATGCAGTATCCATATTGGCTACCAAACATTCCCACCGTACTTAATCCTTCTATAGTCCCCCCACATATATTTTCCAACAAGTCAACCAAAATTGTCCAAAATGAAAATAATAAAAATAACAAAACAATTAGCTTTTTGAATTTCTCTTTGTTTAATTTTTGAACTAATTCATTTATATATGGACTAATTATATACAAAACAGAATATAAAATAACAAAATAGTTCACAGGAAGCAATTGTCTTAAAAAAGATTTTAATACAAAAGTATTTCCATCTATTACAATATCCTTAATATAAAAAAACAAATTAAATGCTATTACTTGAATAATTAATTCTATAACCTTAATAAGCTTTCGTTTTTGCGTAAATGATAAAAAATATGCTGAAATCATAATAAAAAGATTAACAGCGCAAATAAATAGATTTTCTGTAAAATATAAATAATATTGATTAACACTTCCATTTATTACATATTTAAATCCACCACCAATTTCACTGTTATTATAATGTAAAATAATAACTCCTATCATTGTAATAATTCTTAATAATTCTATTGCTGAGTTGCGTTCTATATTTTTATTATTCATGCACATTTTGTCTCCCCTTTACTTTTATCAATTAAAAGTTTATTAACACTAAACTTCTCATGTATGTTTATATAAAATTTTCTCTCAAGAATTTAATCATACAATCTAACATAATATACAATTCTGTATTTTTAACTACAATACCAAATTAATTTTTTATTCAACTCAACAGAATACATATTTTGTAATTTGTTAGGTACATCTTGTATTCTTTTATATCCATTTTTATCATAGAACTTAATTGCCCTCACATTCTCCTTTGCAACACACCAATATATATTTTTTATTTTTAATTCATCATGCCCAATTCTCATTATTTCTTTCATTGCATATCTAGAAAACCCCTTTCCCATGGCACAAGAACGAACTGTAATAGCAAATTCTGCTATGCTATTTATTTCATCTATATGTTTTAAACTAACTGTTCCCATATATTCATCAGAATCATCCACTATAGCCAAATTAAAATCACCAACATTATTTTTACTAACATCAATAAACTCATAGCAATTCTGTATAGTTTTGGACATGAAATCAGTATTTAAATTTTTTATCACATTTTTATCATGCATCCATTCATACATATATTCAGCATCTTTCTTCTTTAATTCACGAAGTTTCATAATTATCCTTTACCTTCCTCATTCATATTTTTTTATTTTAGATTTAATCAATCTACAATAACATTTAGAATATTCGTTAATTATAAAGTATATTTTGCTTTTCTCATTTTGAGTAAGTCTACATTTTAAATCAAAAACAGATTTGTAAATTTGAGTTATGTATATACTGTATATGAAGTTAGCAACTAATTGTAGAATTATTCCTACCTTTAAACAATTTTATAATTTCGAATCAAGAACAAAAAAACATATCAAACAAACTTCACTCATATGTAATTAAACCTTTTATTAATTTTTTTTGCTATTTTTAAGTAATTCCTGTGCAATCTTATTTTCTGGTGATTCCATTGATTCTTTAAATAATTCTGGAATTAATTTAATTCTAGTCTCTTTCAAAGGATCTTCTCCTTTATACAACATTTTCAAACAGGAAATCAGTTCATTTTCATCATGAATTATATACATTCCTTTCATCATCTTCTCCATATCATCTGTTACTTTTAAAAACATATTTGAAACACAAAACATGATAGGTTTCCCTGTCAAAAAGTATTCTGGAATAACAGATGATAAATCTGTAATAAGTAAGGACGAATTCCAAAAAGTTGCTGTATACTCACTCTCCGTATCTAATTGAACATTACTTCTCTGTATACAATTATTTTTAAATGTATTAATATCATCTAATGTCATCTCACCAGTTTTTAAAAAATTTTCAAACATCAAAGGATGTGGTCTAAATAAAAAGTCAATTTTTTTATTTGAATCTGCATAATCAAGCAATATTTCATGATACTTAAAAAAATTACTTCCACCTAATTTTTTATCAGTAGACCATCTTGGTGTCCAAATTACTCGATATGAATTACTTGAAAAATTCCAAGAATCACTTTTTTCATTCTTCTTAGAAATAAAATTTGATAATACCGGAAGTCCACAGCATACTGCCTTTTGATATCCAAGTGCAATATTGTACTTAAAGCAATTGTCAAAATAATTTTTCGTTTCCTGAGACTCAGCAAAATAACAATAAGTATTACTGTAAAAGTCAAAGTTAATTGTTGTCTTTATATTATCCTTTGTTATACTTATACCATACATAAGACTACATATTTTCATATATTTGCTTAGAATTTCACTATGATATTCCTTTGGCATAAATATATTATATGGTCGTGTATAAAAAATATAATGTAGCCCATAGTTTTTTATATCTAACCATTCATCACGTGCAACTAATGTATTAATAGCATCATACCCTTTATTAATAAAATATTCATAGGTATCGTTCTCTGCTTCTGGATTATCTAATACATTATTATGAATTCCATATGGTACACAAAAAATATATGGTTCAAAATTATCATTATGAAGCATATATTTATAAATTGATTCAAATTTATTCCAAGCCGGTATATATTGACATAAAAAACCAACTTTAATCACCTTGGAATCTCTTTGTATCTTACTTTCTTCTATAAAATTTTTTTTTGCATTTAATATACTTCTTTTTTTTACTAACATATGGTGCATATTCATTAAGAATGTATTCTTCATAATAATTTCTTTTATCAACATTGTATCTCCTCATCTCCACATACTAAAAATCATCATTATTTATCTTTTATTTTTTTGTAAACTTCAATAAATAAATTTCTCTTTAATAAAAAGACCAAAAAAACAATAATAGTAATAATAATCCTAATCAAAAAATAATCATACAACACAACTCCCAAAAAACCTATAATCATAAACCCAACAAATAGCATAATAAGTTTTTTTACATCAAACATATCTTGTTTTAAATTACGCTTTTTTAAGATTTTCAATAAAGCAATGTAATTACATATTGCAAAAATAATATAACTAATCAAAGTTGCATAACCTGCAGCCACAAAACCAAATATAGGAATAAACAATGCATTTAAAACAATGTTTACTACTGCAGCACCAATTGAAGCATATATTAAGTCTTTCTTTTCTTGATAATAAAATTCCACATTAATTGATAATTGAGAATAAAATAATAGTAATAAGCTCATAGCAACTGATGGTACTACCCATACTGCTGGTTCATATTGTTTTCCTGCTAATATTACTATTACTTCAGGTGCAAACCAAATAATGATTAGTAAAAGTATTGCCATGAAACCAGCTATAACAATAGCTACTTTTCTATTTTCAGATTGTTGATTTTTTTCAATTTTTTCATACTGCCACGGAACATATGAATTATTAATAGCATTAAGAACAAAAGTCAAAATCATTGCGAAATTATATGCTACACCATATAACGCCGCATCACTATTTCCAGTTATTTTACTTATCATAATTCTATCACTTTGATTAAATATTATCTGTGACAAATAGTATGCTAATAATGGAATATTAAAGCCAAATGCATATTTCCAAAATTTACCACAATACAATTTCTTACCCCTATGAATATTCATTAAGAAAATTATAAGGCCAAAAATAAATGTGGTAATAACCCCACCCAATATACGTGCATATCCTTTTTGTGTTGAATTTATAACAAATATATATGATAGTATAGGCGAAATTATAGACATAATAAGTGTAATTCCAATAACACTTTTATATTTATATTCAAATCTTTTTTTGCCACTCCACAATTGTATAGCAAGAGTAGCCAATTGCTCCATAACCATTACAATCACCAAAAAAGTAGGCAATCCTAATAATTTATTCCAATAGTTTCGAAATGGCAAGTACCCTACCAAAAATACACATGATAATGCTAAACATATACCTTGAATTGAAGATATATATTTATCTCTTTCGTCCTTATATTTAACCATTGCCGTAGAAAAAGAACCATATGCCAAATTTAATGTAATAAATATTGATAAAAAACTAGCCCAAGAATAATATAACGTTGCTTCTCCATATTCTTCTGTTGTTAACATCCTAGTAAATAGCGGCAATGTAATAAAAGACAAAGACCTTTGAACAATACTACATAGAGCATATGATGTAGATGCTTTCACAGTAATAGGCATACTATTCCATTTTTGTTTTAACTTACTTATCATATTTAACTATCGCCTCTCACTCTAAATAAAATAAAAATAAATTTTCGTTTTCCTAATGCCTCATATTAAAAAAACCCCTTATAAATTTGTAATACTATACTTTGATTTTTTTAGTTTATTTATTACTTTAAATATCACTCTTGAAACAAAACTCATCACCAATAACCTATATATTACAATTTTATGTCTTATTGTACAAGAATCAAAAACACTTAACTTATATAAATAATTGTTTGGATAATTTGATTCAGTGCTAAAGTACTTAGAATATTTCTTTAACCTTAGTTGATTCTATAATTAAAAAACATACCATATTGGATTCTTAAAACTTGATAAAGCACTAAAATAATACCTTCCCATATTACCAACATCTTAAAATTCTAACAGATATCTCTTTATATTATTTCTAAAAGCAAATGAAGAAATATGAACATAACAACCACTCCAAAAAGTCGCATTAGAATGCTGATACTCTTGTTTTACTAATGTTTTTTTGTTATAACTCCAAAACTTTGTAAAATCTGAATAACAAGCAACATATTGTGAATTATTATCTAAAAATTGAATTTGCTTACTAAACTTATTTCTATCACAAAAGAAATCATCTCCAGATAATATCATTAAATATTGTCCTTTTGCAATATCTAATCCCTTCTTAATAATATTTGATACTCTTATTGATGGAATAACATCTTTTATATTACTTCTATCCATTATAAAATACTTAATAACATTAGGATATTTTTCAACATAACTTTTAATTACAGAAATACTTCCATCCGATGATCCGTCATCGCCTATTATAATTTCAAATGAATCCACAAAATTTTGATTTAAGCAACTTTCAATAGCCTCAGATATATATTCTTTTTCATTATAAGAAATAACTATTATAGATAATTTCAAGCAATACCACCTCATACTCTTTATTTGTGAATCAAAGTTAGACAATTAGTAAAGAAGAATTTTTTTGCTTAAAATATAACGATATCTCTATTCAACATCTTCTTTATAATCAAATTCTTTAATTTAAAATTATTTATGAAAATAAATTAATTGCCTTAATTACATATTCTATCTGTTCATCGGTCATTCCATAATACATTGGCAAACTCAGCTCGGTGGAACTAATTTCCTCAGCAATCATAAGTTCACCATGTTTAATATTTAAATCTGAATATGCTTCTTGTTGATGTATTGGAATTGGATAATGCTTATTTGTAGAAATACCGCATTCCTCTAAATATTGTGCAAGCTCATCTCTTCTATCACATCTTACTGCAAATATATGCCATACTGGATTACAATCCGGTGAAACGTAAGGTAATGTAATTAATGAATTATTAATTTCATTAATATATCTTGCTGCAATCCTACGTCTTTCTTTATTCATTTTATCTAAATGTGGCAATTTTGCAGATAAGAAAGCAGCTTGCATTTCATCTAATCTTGAATTGTTACCTTTCAAAATATGATGATACTTATAGTCAGACCCATAGTTACCTAGTTGACGCACTTTATCGGCAATTTCTTTATTATCAGTTATAACTGCACCAGCATCTCCTAATGCTCCTAGATTCTTACCTGGATAAAAGCTAAAACCTGCAGCATCTCCAAAACTTCCAACTACTTTTCCTTTATATGTTGCTCCATGGGATTGTGCACAATCTTCCACAACTAGCAAATTGTATTTACTTGCAATTTGCAAGATAGGATCCATATCACAAGCTTGTCCATATAAATGAACCGGCATGATTACTTTTGTCCTATTAGTAATTTTCTCTTCAATTTTACTAGGATCTATATTGTATGTTCTAATATCCGGCTCCACAAACACAGGTGTAGCTCCAACATACGTAACAGCTAATGCAGTAGCAATATATGTATTAGAAGGCACAATCACTTCATCTCCTGCTTTTATATTCAAAGCTTTTAATGCAAGCATTAAAGCATCTAGACCATTTCCTGTACCTACACAAAATTTACTATTACAATATTTAGCAAACATTTTTTCAAATGCTTCATCTTCTTTTCCATCAATATACCAACTATTGGTATATACACGTTCAAATGCTGCACGCAAATCTAAATCTAATTCTTTTTCCATAGGTTTAAATGAAACAAATGGTATTTTCATATCCTTCCCCTCCATCTTATATCAACATGTTATTATTTTAGTATTATTTTTTTGAGGATGATCTTCTATATATTTTATAAATTCATCGTAATTTCTTATATAATCATTCTCATCATACAATTCGGATGCTAAAACCATAAGTACGGCATCAGAAGAAAAATCAAACATTTCTCTCCACATTGCATTAGTAACATATAGCCCCTCATATGGTTTTTCTAATGGAACTATTTTTTTTTCTTTACCATTATCCAAACGAATCTTGCAACTTCCATGGATACAAATTAAAATCTGTTGTAATGATTTATGTGCATGATATCCACGTGTTACACCCTCTGCTGTATCGTACATATAATATACACGTTTAATTTTAAAAGGTATGTCCTTAAATTCCTCTAAAGCAACCAATTGACCACGATCATCACCATGTGGTTGAAATACATATTTAATTACTTGCATTTATACTCCTCCCTTAATTGTCTTAACCATCTTTCTGGAATATATCCAGATGTAAGTCTTGATTTTAATTATGCTCTAATTTTTAACAAAAGTAAACCTCTTACTCTCAGGTATTTAAGATATTCTTGTGTTAACATATATTTTGGGCAAGCTTCGTAAAATTAATAGTTTTAATAATTTATTTTCTCCAAAAGTTGATATACCTATCCTAACCTCATATATTATTGTAGCATGTGTGTAAAACCCTACTTTTCATTTCAGTATATCATAATACGTAGGTAATTATCTTCTGCATATTTAGCTTTTCCCTTTAATAATTCTATATACTTACACAAAATATTTTTCCGAACTAAAATTTCAGCTCCTAGAAAAACCATAAGCTGTTGCTCTATCATATTATCTATTTTTCATTTATATGTATTATATCTAATTGCGATATTTCTGTAATTGGAGTATACATTTCTTTACAATACTTATCCAACCATTTTTTTGTTATATTGTTATAATCCATCTTTAACAACTCATTACATATATCTTTTGAAAAACGATAACGAATTACTTTTGCTGGAACGCCTGCAACAATTGCATAAGGAGGGACATTTTTAGTAACTACAGAACCTGCTGCAATAATAGCTCCCTGACCAATCTCCACTCCAGATAATATTATAGCTCTATAGCCTATCCAAACGTCATCATGTACCAAAATATCTCCTTTAGATTGTCCTTCAAATTTCTCAGAATGCAATATCTTTACCTTAAATGGAAATGTAGAGATACAATTTGTTGCATGATCTGCACTTAATAAAAAACATACTTCTGGTGCAATGGAACAATAATTTCCAATTGTAAGCATTTGGTTTTTATTGAATGTCAATACATATAATGGGCCATATGTTTCTTTTCCAACATTAACACATTCAATATTGAATTGACACGTTGGAAATGTACTATTATGATTATTAATACTTCTCCATTTTTTTTTAAATCTATAATACTTCCATTTAGACTTTAACAATCGTAAAACATCATTTATCAAGATATTTTCTCCTTTCACAAATTCACATTAATCTATGATTAACTGCTTTTATAAATATATTAGTTACCTTTTGGGGCATAATCTTCCTACTACACCTATAAGAATAACATCCTGAGGATTTCACAATTTGGTTTTATCATATAAGTTTTCTTTATTTAAACCATATTCTTGTATATCAATACCATTAAAAATAACTTTTAATTTATTTAATGAGCATATTTTTTATTAACTGCTGAATTATTTTCAATTTCAGAAATACAAATTACATTATTGCAAAATACTATAATTACTTTTTGCAACATAATATACATATATTCAGACCTGAAAGGTAAATTTTTTTATCTGACCATTTTTTTCTGTAAATTTAACTTTTTTATTTTAATTCACATTTTTGCTATGTTTTTATGAAATTATCCACAATTATAT
>NZ_JBQHRN010000047.1:0-11347 GCF_052066735.1 Clostridium sp. HCP1S3_C6 | reverse complement strand
TGAAAGAAGATTACATTCAAGTTTAAGGTATATGCCGCCAAGGGAATTTTATACCCTTTATCTTGGAGAGCATCTAGAAAAAATAAGTATAAAAATATAAAGTTAAGAAAAACTTAGAATTAAATAGATTTTGTCCAATATAAAGGGGTTAATCCGATATCACCTATGGATTTTATAAATAAAAAACAAGAGATTATAAATTTTTCTTCATCGGAAGAACTAATGGATAAATTAGATGAATATATAGGTGAAAGTGGCCAATATACTCCATTTGTAAAAAATGTAACTATACATATAAATAAAGATGAACTTAAAGACATAAGTCTAGTAGATACTCCTGGGTTAAATGATGCTGTTGTTTCTAGAACAGATAAAACAAGGCAATTTATCGAAAAATGTGATGTTGTATTTTTCTTAAGCAGAGCCTCTCAATTTTTAGATGCTAATGATATGAAACTTTTATCATCACAATTGCCACAAAAAGGGGTAGAAAAACTTATATTAGTTTGTAGCAGATTTGATGATGGTATATTAGACCAATTATATGATTATGATTCTTTAGAAGAAACTATTGAAGTAACAAAAGAAAGTCTTAGAGAACGTGCTATAGACATAATAACTAATGAATGTAATAAACATAAATTAGATGACAGCTTTTCAAAAGAAAAGATTGTATCATTTGAGCAATGTAAAAATCCTATATTTGTATCATCAATGAATTATAATATGTCATTAAAAGATGAAGAATATTTTGATGAGCAAGAAATTTTTATTAAAAATAAACTTAACCAACATGGGGATTTAACTAAAGATTTATTACATGAAATTGGAAATATCGAATATGTTAAAAATGTATTTAATGAGGTTGTTATAAAAAAGGATGAAACATTAAAGACAAAAGCTGAACAATTTATACCCAATATAAAAAAGCAATGGGACAATTTAAAATGTACCTTGCTATCAGAATGTAAAAAGAAAAAGGACATATTAGAAAATAGTGATAAAGAAGAACTAGAAAAGCAGAAAAAATATGTATTAAGTCAAATATCTGAAATTTGTTCATCTCTTGAAAATGTATTAGGAGAATTACTAATAATACTTGAAAACAATAAATTAGATAGTCTTAGGAAGTTAAGAGAAAATTCGTTGGAATGTTCTAAAATAGATACTCATCAAGGTACTGAAACACATGTTGAATCTTATACTGCATATGACCATCATTTCCTTTGTTTTAAGTGGGGAGCTCATAGAGAATTCAATACATATACAACTACATATTCTTACTTAGCACCTTCAGATGCACTTGAAAATATAAGAACTTTTGCTATGGATGCTTGCTCAGATATTGAAGGAGCTTTTCATAATGCAATAGATATTAAACAAACAAAGGCTAGATTATTAAAAGTTGTTTTAGATAATTTTGATAGCGGAGATGAAAAGTTTGATATTAATCATTTTAGATATATAGTAGAATCTACTCTTAACAAAATTGAATTTCCAATAATGAGTCTTAATCCAAATGTTTTTTTAGATAAAGTTTCTAGTCAATTTACAGGAGAGGTAAGAGATTCTGTAAAAATGAATGAATTGCAAAAATTATTAAGCTCAACAATACAAAATTTATTTGAAGAAGTAACTAAGCAATTTGAAAAGAAGATTGGAGAATTTAAACTTTCTATCGAAAATATGAGAGATAATTTTAAAAATATTCTATTAGAAAATATTAATAATGATTATGAACTTTTACAAAAGCAATTTGAAAATAAGGAAAAAGAAATAGAACAATATAAGAATATTATAGGTATATTATCTAAATAAATTAATAACTTTTATGTATTATTAAAAATATGAAGCCTCGCTATAGACAAAAATTAAATTTATAGCGAGGTTTTTTGGCTTATATTTAAAATACATTTTAATTTTTATTGACAAAATAATATGTAATCCTCTTCTAATTATAATTATTCTAAACTTGTATCTAGCTTATTTGCATTTTGTATCTCATATATGCAATTTGAACAGAAACTGGAATAGTAATTCTAAATGATGGCCCAGCTATGTCTAATGCTGTTCATATAGCAGTTATAATCCAACCTATAGGACCTACAAAGATTGACATCATTTTAGTCAATGTAGCGCATTTGTGGCAAGCTTTAAACCATGTCCTAAAACCTGTTTTGCAACTGCATTTGCTATAATAACTAATATTTGATATTAATAAAAACCACCACTTTTTATTAATATTTGAATTGCTGCTATAATAGCTTGCTTATTTATATATGTTTGTTAAGACTATTTGTAGTTATAGTTTTATTGTTGCTACAATTATTACAAAGTGATTGACAATGACTTTCATATCAAAACAAAGCTATAGAAATTTTGTATCGTGATAGAAAATTATGAAGTTTGAATTATTCTTTTATGAAAAAGGAAAGTTTAATCTATGTAGAGTTTTGGAATTATTACTTAATGATGAAACAGCTAATCGCATGACGAATGCTAGAGCAAAAAATGCATAATGCTAAATTTCCTAATCATAAAACAATTGAAGAATATAATTTTAATTATCAACTTAATTTAAACAAAAAAAGAAAGCTATAATTTAGCTACATATAAATTTATTAGAAACAAGGAGAATATTGCTCTTATCGGGCCTTTTCATACTGGTAAAATTCATTTATCAATAGCTAGTATTAATGTAATTTCCCAAGGATATAATGTATTATTTACTACTGTAAATCAGATGTTAGAAGAACTATATATGTCTAGATCAGATAATTCATACATGAAGAAAATCAACAAATTATATTATGTAGTTTAAATTCCATACCCACATATCTAAAAATCATCATCACCTAGCAATTCACCAATATATGAACGAAAATATTCAAGAGGGTTGTCACTATAAGCTGAACATAAAAAAATCCAATCGTAGGGATTACCAGCATATAGTTCTTCATAACCACATTTATATAGGCAATCATTTGCCTCTTCAATGTATGTTTTTATTAATTCTTCTTTTGTAAGATCCGTATAACCTATGTTCAATTTTATGTTTACCCAAAAACAATAAAAATCAAGTAAAATTATCATTTTTCGTATGGCATCATATGATTTAGATATGGAAATTTTTTTTTCTGATAGGATATCAGACATTGTTTTTTTACTTGGAAAATTATTTCTTACAATATATGGTATCTTGGCATTTTTTTTCATTCCAGAAGAAGTGGAAAGTATTCGTTCTAAAATAAAGGTGTTTTTTCGTATATTTTTCTTGTTTATAGTATCCATAATAAATTCTGCTGCAGAATCATATGTATTTTGAGATTGTGAATCATATAATATTTCTTTCATAATTAGACCACAGTTTTCATAAATATTCAAATCTATTGATAATTGTTTTTGAATATTTTTATTAGAATTTATTTGCCTTGTCAAAGTTCTTTTTAAATTATCAATCTTTATTTTGCTTTCAGGTGATCCTATAAGAAGATTTATCAAATGATTAAGTGTTTTTAAAGCACTCATATTCCATGCTTTAAAGCTTTCTTTATTTGAAATCAAAAATTCTTTTAATTCATCTATTGATTCACATTCAGAAATTCTGTTTTGAACAAACTGGGTATAGTTTGCTTCAATAATATTATTGTTGTGTGGAATTGATGAATCTTTTTCAATAGAATTTATGATTTGTAACGCTTGTGAATAATTAAGACCATTCAAAAAAGCATAATAGAAAACAGCTTCATTAATAGTGTGACAATTAAAAGCCCTGTCATAATAAACATGTTGAAAAAACCAAACAGTTTCTTTATATGATAATTCTAATGCAAAACAGATCTGATATATTTTGGGACGACTTCCTGCCTCAATTTTAGGGCTATGTTCTCCTTTAAACCATGAGATAACTGTTTCTCGTTCTATAGAAGAGTTGATTTTTTTAAGTTTTGATATGAGATAGTCAGACATTTCATATATATCATTTAGATTTTTTGAGTAGCCTTTCCTTTTTAATAATTCAATTAATCCTTTATCAAAAGTTCTAAAAGAATTTGGATTTTTTAAAAATTTTAGAGCATCGTCTATATAATCAATAGATGTGTAATCAAAAAGACTATTTTCATTGTATATAGTATAGTTATTATTATCCATTGTAATTCCCCCCTAATTTGACAAATACCCATAATATATTGTAACTGAAAATTATTAATGTTTCCATAAATACTGTATAATTATAACATATAATATCAATTTATGACGTGTGTAATATACAAAACAGAATTACAAATTCGTACATTTAGAAGGCTATAATTTATAATATCTAATATAGTATTGATACAAATGGAGGCGGTTTGTTATGTTAGATATTATTGAATGTGCTGGCTTTTATGAAAATAGTTGTGATGATGGACCTGGAGTTCGAAGCGTTCTATTTTTACAAGGATGTACTAAGAATTGTATAGGGTGCCACAATTATAAGATTAGGGAACACGGTAAAGGAACTAGGGTTAAGATTGATGATTTGATTAATTATATAGATTTATACTGTTGTAATAAAAAAATTACTATATCAGGTGGGGAACCATTGGAACAAATGGATAGTTTAATTATTTTATTAAGCAAACTAAAAAAGCGAGGATATAACATATGCATGTATACAGGTTGGGAATTGAATATGGTACCACATAAGATAATTATATTATTAGATTATATTAAAACAGGTGGTTTTATAAGCAATTTGAAAAATTCTAATATACAGTATGTAGGTTCATCTAATCAACATATGTACTATATTGATAATGGTAATGTCATTGAACTGAGTTTAGTAATGTAGGAGGAAAAAATATGAATAAGTTAATTGACTTGGCAAATAGAAAAAGAAATGCAACAGGAGAGGTCTTTCAAGCGGGGCAAGATTCTAGAAAGAATTATATATTAAATAATATAGTACCTAAGAAAAATGCTATGAAGCATAAGAATAGAACATGTCATATTCACGATTTAGAATATTATGATATTACATATAATTGCATTGGAATATCCGTAGATGATTTAATTGGAAATCATAGTAGAAGTTTTCAAAATATGATTTGTGCTTTACATAGGAGTATAGTGGAATTGACTAATGCACAATCTGGTGGAATTGGATTTATAAATTTTGATTCAGATATAGCTTCATATATAAGCAATGAGAGTGATGATGAAATAATAGAAGTCTTTCATGAGTTTTTTTTAGATCTTAATATGAATACCAGAAAGGGATGCGAAAAGCCATATGTTACCTTCAATTTTGGACTTGATACAAGCGTTAATGGTAGAAGAGTTGGATTTTTATTATTAAAAGCATTTGAAAGGGGATATGATAAAGGAAAACCATTTATATTCCCTAATATTGTATTTAAAATAAAGAGCGGTATTAATCTTGAAAAAGATACAGTTAATTATGATCTATATCAAAGAGCTTTAAGTGTAACTGCCCAAAGAATGATTCCTACATATTTTAATTGTGATAGTGTAAGTAATTCATCATATGCATCTGAATCAATTGGAATTATGGGTTGTAGGACAAGAGTTGTCACAAATATAAATGGTAAAGAAGGATCTTTAAATAGAGGAAATGTTGCTTGTGCAACATTAAATCTTGTTCAGATGGCTTATGAATCAAATGGTAATATGAAAAAGTTTTATGGTTTATTAGATGAAAATTTAGAGGCAGCAAAGGAATTATTAATACATAGGCTAAATACTCTTTCAAAGAATGAAATATTTGAAGAATACTATGAAAAAAATTATTATTTAGATTCAGAAAAGCATAATGCCTTTGAAATGCTTAAAAATGGTACTTTATCAATTGGGTTTATAGGTTTATGGGATGCAATAGGTACATTGCTTGGAAAGGAAATGGAATCAGCTGATGTATTAAATAAACATTTTAATGAAGCTTTAGCAATCGTTAAACATATGCGCGAGTATACTGATAAGATTACACAAGAAGAACATCTTAATTTCTCTCTTCTTGCTTCAGCAGCAGAAGGGGTAACTGGTAATTTTGCAGAGTATGATAATCTTAATTTAGGACAAGATTTTAATGCATGCAAGAAAGGATATTATACAAATTCATTTCATGTTCCAGTTAATGCAAATATAAATTATAAGAATAAGATTGATTTAGAAGGTCCATTTCATAAGTTATGTAATGGAGGTTCTATAACTTATGTAGAATTAAATGAAATGCCAGGAAAAAACATAGAAGCAGTACAGGAAATTGTTGAATATGCGTACAATAATGATTGTAATTATATTGGTATTAATTTTATGCTAGATAATTGTGCATCATGTGGATACACAGGAAGAATTACAGCTACTTGTCCATACTGCAAATCAGATAAGATTATACGTTTGAGACGTGTATCTGGATACCTTTCAGAAGAAAGCAGCTTTACAAATGGAAAGAAAAAAGAACTCAATGAAAGAAAATTCCATATGTCAATGAATATTTAGGAAAAGGTGATGTTATGATAGATAATAGAATTGCATTAAAAAAAGGAGATATAGTAAATTTCCCTAATAACAAAGAAATTCATATTGCAGAAGAAGTGGGGCGTGGTGCTAATTGTATTGTATATAACGCAATCTATTGGGATAATATTAAAGTAAAACATCGAATAAGAGTTAAAGAGTGCTATCCTAATTATTTGTTAATTGAAAGAAAAACTGATAATAAACTTATACCATTTCAAAATAATAATGAAAAATTTAAGTCAGCTAAGCAAGATTTCATAAATACATATGAGAGAAATGCAAATATAAGGAATACAATAGGATTTACTAATTCAACAATTAATGCAACTGATATTATATATTGCAATAATACAATTTATATTATAATGGCACTAGATGAAGGTCTAGATTATAGAAAATTTGAAGACAAGTCATTAAAAGATCTATTTAAGCATGTAAAAAGCTTGGCTAAATTAATTCAGAAATATCATGAGAATGGGTATTTACATTTAGATATAAAACCAGAAAATATACTTGTGTTACCAGAAACCAATGAACATATACTTTTGTTTGATTTTGATTCGGTAATATCTATTAAAGAATTAAGAAAAAATAGTAAGTTTAGATTATCATTTTCAGATGGATTTTCTGCACCTGAACAGATGCAAGGCAAATTTAATAAAATAGGAAATCATACTGATATATATTCTATAGGCGCTTTAGTATTTTATAAGTTATTTAATAGAAAACCAACATCTGATGATTGTAAAATTTCAAGTGTATTTAATTTTGAGAATATGAGATATCCAATTGATAAATATCAACCAAAGCTTGTTAAAAAATTAGACACTTTTTTCAGAAAAACTTTATCAGTTTCAATAGTCCCAAGATGGCATAATATGCAGCAAGTGATTGATCAATTGGACGAGTTGATTAAGCTATCAGATATGGATCAGATGTTTCTTATAGATTCATTTCAGTATAATTCAGCATGTTTTGTTGGAAGAAACAAAGAAATTGAAGAATTGGACAATATTCTTACCAATAATCAATTGGTATTTATTTCGGGAATTGGTGGAATTGGGAAAACAGAATTAATAAAGCAATATGCTAAAAAATATCGTAAAAAATATGACACAATTTTATTTTCAGTTTTTGAAAAGAATATAGAAATGCTTGTTTGTGATGAAATCATGATCAATAAAATTGATAAAGATAAAAATGAATCCGATGATGATTATTTTAATAGAAAAATTAAAATTATTAAACAGGTCGCAACTTCTAATGATTTAATTATTATTGATAATTTTGATGTAGATACAGATGATAAATTGGAAATATTATTTAGTTGTCCTTGCAAATTTATTATTACTACAAGAATGGATTTTAGAGATTATAATTATGAACAGATAAATGTTGGTAAAATAGATGATTTAAATGATATTTTGAACTTATTTTATACTTACAATGACATAGAATATTCTGACGATGAAAATATATTTATAAAAAATTTGATTGAATTTGTTGATCATCATACAATGACTGTAGAACTTATAGCTAAATATCTTCGCAATTCAAGTGAATTGCCATCAGATTTATATAAAAGATTTTTAGAAAAAGAAGGAGTTACTAATACAGATGAAATTAATATTAAACAAAGAAAAGATCGAAGACTTCGATCAGATAGTGTAAACAGTCATTTAAAGACTTTATTTGATGTTTCACAATTTGATGACATTGAAAAGGAAGTTATTAGTAGTCTTTCTTTATTTGCAGGGATACGTATAAATAAATTTAGATTTATTCATACTTGTAAAATAGAAAATATAGATAAAAAATTAGATTTATTGATTAGAAATGGTTGGATAGAATATAATAATATTTCAGATAAGATTTCGCTTCATCAGGTAATACAGGATTTGATTTATATGACACTTAATCCAGATGCTACAAAATGCCCTAGTATTGTAAAAGGAATATTGGAATATGTTTCAGAAGATGTTGCTAATTATTCGGAAAGTAAGATTAGACAAAAAGTATTTGATATTTTTATGGAAAGATTATCTGGTGATAATATTTCTTATGCTAATCTTTGTTTAAAACATGGGAAAGAGACAGAACTTGATAAAGCAGAGAAAATATGTTTAAAATATGGTACTTCTGAAGCCTTTGATATTTTACAAAAAATTTATAGAAAAAGAATTAGAATTACTAGTGAATGTAATGATATGTTTGAAACAGAAATGGATTTGGATGATTATTTATCGCGGCAACTTACAATAATGGGAGAAATGTTGAAAAAAGTAACATTGTTTTGTAAAAAAAGTTCACAAAATCCTGATTATATTGTAAAGGAGTATATTGAGGCTGGGTGTGAATTAGATAATATTTTTAGTCAAAAATTATGGTTGCTTCCAGATAAACAAACTAATGAAATGGATAATATTTATTTAAAAATAATAGATATGTTTGATATAGCTACTGATTTATTGCCGTTAACATCATTTACAGCTTTAGAAAAGGAAAAATTCTATAAAAAAATTGAAGATTTTTATTCAGGTGAGGATCTATGTGCAGTGTACAAAAATGATTATTTTTCAGATGTTGAAAAAGCATATAAATATCAAAAAATAATTGAAAAAATAAGAGAAGATTCTATAGGTGCAGCAAATAATAAAGAATATATACATGATGTATCATGTAATGCTTTAGCTGAGAAATTTATGAAAGAAGGAAAATATCAAGAAGCTATTAAATATTATAAAAAAGCATATGATGAAGAAGATGAAATGTATGATATTGCTATGCAAAATATATCAAATGTTTATTTTCAAATGGGGAATATAAATAAGTCAATTGCTTATTTAGAACAGGTTCT
The DNA here is from genome assembly GCF_052066735.1 of Clostridium sp. HCP1S3_C6. NCBI lineage: Bacteria > Bacillati > Bacillota > Clostridia > Eubacteriales > Clostridiaceae > Clostridium > Clostridium sp. HCP1S3_C6. Next base: position 1,968 of record NZ_JBQHRN010000047.1, on the reverse strand, counting down.
TGATAATGATAAGAAACTTGAAAATAAACCAGATGCTTTTTTTAGTTATTCATGCTATATCTGTGTTAATCTTATAAAAAAATTAATAATAAATAAAGAATTTAGTAGAGCACAAAAATATGCAAAAGAATTAATTCATTATATGATGCCTAATATTTTAGAGGTTGATAATTCTTATTCTGTTACTTATGTTCTTGCAGGATATTATTTTTTGTTCAAATTAGAAACTAATGAATATAATAAAAATAAGTTTTGGCAGAAGTGCTTAAAATATTATGATATGCTTGGTAGCAATGTAATAAATGAAGATATTTATGAATTTATATTAGAATATTTAGACAAGGAAAATAAGTCTTACAAAAATATATTTAACATAATAGATCGAATTGACAAATGGAATGGAACAATAATAAAGGAAAAAATAATAAATAAATCATTAGAAAAATACCATAATAAAAAAGATTTTATAAAATATGAAATTGAGTTTTTATTAAGGTTAGCAGTACTTTCAAATGAATATCCATACAATAATATTAAAGATGGATTAAAAAACTGCGAAAAAGCTCAAAAATGTTATGATAAATATAAACTTCAAGATGAATACATTCAAAGCCTTATTTATAAAACTAAGGCAAAATTGATGTCAAACGACAATGAATATGAATATGATGAGATAAATGATATAAAAAAAAGATGTAATTTTAAAATGCTAGCAGAATATCAGATTTCAAATACTGTCTGTAACGAAGAGAAACAAATAGAAATTTGGAAAAGTACTGCAGATGAATATAAATATACAGATAATTATCAAATGGAGGCAATTTGTTTAGAACAGGCAATTGAAATATTAAAACCTATACTAAATCAATATGAATTTAGTAAATTTGAATATAATTATTGGTATATTATTGGAAGTCTTATTGAGGCGTATATTAATTTGAAAAAATTCAATGCGGCTTATACTGTAATATGTGAATTATATGAAGAAACGATATATTATGTGACAGAAAAGAATAATTCTGAAAGTATAAATGAATTGGTTTGGAAATTAAAACATATTGCTGATTATTATGTAAAAGTATCAAAAATATTAGATGCAGTTAAAACATACTTGCTTGCAATTTATTTATTACTTATAAATAAATCACATATTAGTATTGATACTTTTAATACAAATACTGGTAAAGATATAAATCTTCTTTGTGATAAGATTTATGAACAATTATCAAACGAAATAGATGCAAAAATGGTGGATACATTAATAGAGTTAAAAGATGAACTATTAAAATACAAAGATATTTCTTCTATTGGAATTGACAAATATAAGTTGATAATTAGCAAGATATCAAATGATTATGAGCAACAGGAGATAGAGTTTAAAGAAAACAAAAAGTTATAAAATGAAGTATAAGGCGGGGCTGTAGCACTAAAAAATAGTGCGATGCCTTTTTCTATGCAAAAAAATAAAGGGCTTGTCGCATTAGCAGTAAAAAATTGCTAGCGATAAACCCGTTTTTATTAATCACTTTTACAAATTGGAACTATATTTTTGATAACCTATATATATCAGATAATAACAAAACAATTAGGAGGTTGATTTTATGAAATACATATTTGTTGATTTTGAAATGAATCCTATTGATAAAAAACATTGTAACATATGTAATAAATGTTCAAGAGAAATAATAGAAATTGGCGCAGTTATGTTAGATGAAGATTTTAATAAAGTATCTTCATATAAATCTTTTGTAAAACCCTAATATAATTCTTCAATTTATAAAAAATATGAAGAATTGACTGGAATAACAATGAACATAGCTTATAAATTTTGATGATTTTAATTTACAGTTTGTTTAATGTTAGTGGTAAAATAAATTTACCCACTTAAGGGAATAAAAATTCCCCACTTATAAAAATCCCTTTTATAATAGTATTAATACATATTATAGGAGGGGAAAGGATGATAAG
>NZ_JBQHRN010000046.1:0-11461 GCF_052066735.1 Clostridium sp. HCP1S3_C6 | reverse complement strand
TAGCATAAGCTAGTAAGACCCCTTGAAGACTACAAGGTTGATAGGTCAGAGGTGTAAGTGTGGTAACATATTAAGCTGACTGATACTAATAGGTCGAGGGCTTGACCAAATGAACAAAGAAGGCAAGTATATGTGCAATTTTGAAAGAATAAATCTTTCAAATTGGTGTTGACAATTCAGGAAGAACCTATTATAATACTTATTGTATTATCTGGTGATTATGGCGTAGAGGAAACACTCCTTTCCATTCCGAACAGGACAGTTAAGCTCTATAGCGCTGATGGTACTGCATGGGGGACTGTGTGGGAGAGTAAGACGTCGCCAGGTTCAATTTGGATCTTTAGCTCAGTTGGTTAGAGCAACCGGCTCATAACCGGTAGGTCCGGGGTTCGAGTCCCTGAAGGTCCACCATTCTTGGGGGTATAGCTCAGCTGGGAGAGCACCTGCCTTGCACGCAGGGGGTCAAGGGTTCGAATCCCTTTATCTCCACCATATTATAAGCTATGAATTTATTCATAGCTTTTTTTGTTTTATATTTTAGTAAAATTGCAATATTATTATGTAAATGATATATTAAATATAGTTGTAGGTGAAGTTTAATATGAATAGAATAAAACAACTTATATGGGCTATAACTTCTAGATATAAAAATATAGATGGAGATTTTTTAAAAAAATATTTAAATGAAAATGAACTTAGTTTATTTAATAAATTAAATATTTCTGAAAAACATCATAGTATAAGGGTATGTAAAGATTCTATTGAATATATTAATAATAGTAGTATAAAAAACAAAATAGATACTAATAAAATGGCTAAAATTGCATTATTGCATGATATAGGAAAAATAAATAAATCATTAAGTGTATTTGATAAATGTATGGTGGTTATATTAGATAAGGTTACTAAAGGTGGTCTTAAGAAATTTAATAATAATATGAAGATAGATGTATATTATAATCATGGAAGAATGGCATATGAATTATTAAAAAATATAGGAAATTATGATAAAGAATTTTTACAAGCAGTACAAATGCATCATTCAAAAGAAACATATAAAAATATTTATTTACAAATACTAAAAGAGATGGATGATAAAAATTAAGCTTTAGGAGGGGTAACAATGGATTACGATGTGTTAATACTTGGTGGAGGAATTGTAGGTTGTGCAGTTGCTTATGAACTATCAAAATATAATTTTAATATTGCATTAATTGAAAAAAATTATGATATAGTAGATGATATATCATTTATAAATACATCAGTAATTTATGATGGCTCTGAAACTTGTAATGATGTTATGGCAACATTAGAAATGGGTGGTAGTAGATTAATTAAAGAAGCTTGCAAAAAATTTAATGTAGAATACAAGGATGTAGGAGCATTAAGAGTTGCATATACTACTGAAGAAGAAAAGAAAATAAGGGAATTGTATGATAACTCATTAAAAAAAGGAATTAATGATGTATCTCTTCTTTCTAAAGATGAAATAAAGAAAATTGAACCAAACTTAAAAGATGGATATAGGATGGGTATGTTTTCAAAAAATGTTTCACTTATAAATCCTTACGAATTAGCTATATCATATGGTGAAATAGCTGCTGATAATGGTGTTAATTTTAGATTTGATGAAGAAGTATTAAGCATCGAAAAAAATAAAAAGGGATTTAGAGTAGTTACTAATAAAAATAAATTTTCATGTAGAATTGTTATAAATACGGTTTTAAGTGATGAAGATTCACAATATAAAGAACTTAATGATTCTTTTAGAGTTATGAATTATTTTATTATAGATGAAAATATGAAAAATTCTCTAAATAATATAATAATAAATGAAAGTAATGAGGAAGAATTTGTAATGAATATTCCTAGCTTGCAAGGAGGCAACATAGTTGCAGTAAAGGATAATAGTGAATTAACTGTACAAGAAAAGATAAATAGATCAAGAAGAATTATAAATGATGTGGATGAAAAATATCTATGTATTAATTTTACAAATAAAAAAAATAATTTAATGGTTATTGATGATAGTGAACTTAAAGATGGATATATAAAAGTTACAGGAAGTCATTATGCAAAGGTAACATTAGCACCAGCAATAGCTAAGGCAATAACAGATACCATAGCTGAACAAAGTAGTGTTACTTTAAAAAGAGATTTTGTTGATAGAAGAAGGCAATTTTATAAATTTAAAGATATGACAAATTGTGAGCGTAATGAATTAATAGCTTTAGATAAGAGATATGGAAATATGATATGTATATGTAATCAGGTTACTGAGGGAGAAATTGTAGATAGTATTAGAAGGCCATTAGGAGCTAGAACTGTTGAAGGGGTAAAAAAAAGAACAGGTGCAGGACTTGGTAATTGTTTTGGAACATATTGTTCTAGAAAGATAATAAAAATACTTGCTAAAGAAATGGACAAAATGCCAACAGAGATAGTTGAAGATTCTAAGGAATCAAAAATATGGGTTAGTAGAATAAAGGAATTTGATGAAGTATAGAAGAGGCGATTATAATGAAAGATATTTTTACAAGTCTGATTAGAATAAAAGATGATGATAAACATAAAGTTGTATCAGTGAAGAGTAGTAAGGAAATTGACAGAACATTATTTATTGAATTTTCAAAGGTAATTTCAAGACTATATGTTAGTCCACCAATAGAAATTGGTCATGTAATATGTAGAAATGTTTTAAACACAGGGGTAGATATTATATGTACTAAAACAATAGAAAAAGAAAAAAAATAATTATAAAAAATATTATATATATTGACAATTATATATAAAGTGTAATATAGTAATAATTGTATTTAAATAAAGTAAACTGTTGAAGAGGCTAGTAGTATTAATTCAATCTTAAGAGAGTCAGTGGTTGGTGTAAACTGATGTTTGTTTTTTTATGAATCCACCTTGGAGGGACTGTGATGAGCAGTACGGGAAATCGTTAATTTTTTTGAGTGGGTAAAATGAATCTATTTTACCAATTAGGGTGGCAACGCGGATATTATACTTTCGTCCCAATTTTTTGGGGTGGAAGTTTTTTTATTTATAAAAATTATTAAAAATATAAGTATATATAAGGGAGAATATTTATGTTAGATTTAAAGTTTTTAAGAGAAAATCCAGATTTAGTAAAGGAAAATATTAAAAAGAAATTTCAAGATGAAAAACTTAAAATGGTAGATGAAGTAATTGAACTTGATGCTGAAAGTAGAAAAGTTCAAACAGAAGCAGATGAACTTAGAGCAAACAGAAACTCAGTATCTAAAAAAATTGGTGCATTAATGGGGCAAGGTAAAAAAGAAGAAGCACAAAAATTAAAAGAACAAGTAACTAAAGATGCTGATAGACTTAATGAATTACAGGAAAAAGAAACAAAACTTCAAGAAGAAGTAAGAAAAAGAATGCTTGTTATTCCTAATATAATAGATCCTTCAGTACCAATAGGTAAGGATGATAGTGAAAATGTTGAAGTTGAAAGATTTGGTGAACCTAAAGTTCCAGATTTTGAAATTCCATATCATACAGATATAATGGAAAAGTTAAATGGTATAGATTTAGACAGTGCAAGAAAAGTTGCTGGTAATGGTTTTTATTATTTAATGGGAGATATAGCAAGATTACAATCAGCTATACTTTCTTATGCCAGAGATTTTATGATAAATAAAGGATTTACATACTGTATACCACCATTTATGATTCGTAGCAATGTTGTTACAGGTGTTATGAGTTTTAATGAAATGGAAGAAATGATGTATAAAATTGAAGGTGAAGATTTATATTTAATTGGAACTAGTGAACATTCAATGATAGGTAAGTTTATTGATACAATAATAAAGGAAGAAGAACTTCCAAAAACATTAACAAGCTATTCTCCATGTTTTAGAAAAGAAAAAGGGGCTCATGGAATAGAAGAAAGAGGAGTATATAGAATACACCAATTTGAAAAACAAGAAATGATAGTTGTATGTAAACCAGAAGATAGCAAAATGTGGTTTGATAAATTATGGCAAAACACAGTAGAATTATTCCGTTCATTAGATATACCAGTTAGAACTTTAGAGTGTTGTTCTGGAGATTTAGCAGATCTTAAAGTTAAATCTATTGATGTGGAAGCTTGGTCACCAAGACAAAAGAAATATTTTGAAGTTGGAAGTTGTTCAAATCTTGGAGATGCTCAAGCTCGTAGATTAAAAATACGTGTATCAAAAGGTAAGGAAAAATATTTTGCACATACATTAAATAATACAGTAGTTGCTCCACCAAGGATGTTAATTGCTTTCCTTGAAAATAACTTAAATGAAGATGGAACTGTTAATATACCAGAAAAATTGAGACCATATATGGGTGGAATGGAAATAATAAAATAGTTCATTTAAAAATTTTATAATACACTCTATAAAATTTTATAATATTTTAAATAAGAGCATGTAAATAATTTATTATGTGCTCTTATTTTATATTAGTACAAATTGTATTTGTGTTTTTTAGATAATTGTGATACATTATCTTTTGGGTGGTATTTTATTAGAAAGCTGCACCAATTAATTTGATGATTATTATTTATAGTTAAAAAGTATTGCACTCTAGTTTTGGAGGTGATAACAAATAATGGATTCTAAGTTCAAAAATTATAAATTTGGGTTTATTGGAGCTGGAAAAGTTGGATTTTCTATTGGAAAATATTTTTCAGATAATAACTTAAATTTATCAGGATATTATAGTAAAAACATTGCTTCAGCAAAAGAGGCTGCAATGTTTACAAATTCAAGTTATTTTACTACATTAGAAGAAATAATAAAAAATAGTGATATTATTTTTATTACTACTCCAGATGATATTATAAAATATATATGGGATAGTATAAATAAAGAACTAATAAATAATAAAATTATTTGCCATTGTAGTGGCTCATTATCATCAGAGGTCTTTTCTAATATTGAGAATCATAATTCATATGGTTATTCAATTCATCCGTTATTCGCATTCAGTGATAAATATAATTCTCATAAAACATTAAACAAAGCTTTTATAACAATTGAAGGTTCACAAAAATATATGGATTATTTTATTAATATGTTTACATCTTTAGGTAATAAAGTAAAAGTAATAAGTAAAGAAAATAAAAATATGTATCATGCATCAGCAGTTGTTGTAAGTAATCAAGTTGTTGCATTAATAAAGATGGGTATAGATCTTTTAGTTAAATGTGGCTTTAATGAAAAAGAAGCAAATGAAGCTTTATATCCACTTATAGCAAATAATATTAATAATATTCATGAAAAAGGGGTAGTAGATAGTTTAACAGGTCCTATTGAGCGATGTGATATAGAAACTGTAAAAAAACATTTATTATGCTTAGATGATGAAGAGAAAAAGCTTTATAAAATGTTATCAATGAGACTTATTGAAATATCAAAAATAAAAAATAAAAACAGAAATTATACAGAATTAGAAAATGTGATGGGAGAGTAAAAATGAAAAATACAGTATTAACATTTAAAGATCAAAAGGAAAAGAAAGATAAAATAACAATGCTTACAGCATATGATTATTCTACTGCAAAGCTTATTGACGAAGCAGGAGTTAATTCTATATTAGTTGGAGATTCTCTAGGAATGGTATGTTTAGGATATGAAGATACAATATCTGTAACAATGGAAGATATGATACATCATACAAGAGCTGTATCAAGAGGAGTTAAAAATGCATTAGTAGTCGCAGATATGCCATTTATGTCATATCAAACTTCAGTATACGATGCTGTTGTAAATGCAGGAAGACTTATGAAAGAAGGAAGAGCTAATGCAGTAAAGCTTGAGGGTGGTTTAGAAGTAGTAGATCAAATTAAAGCAATAGTAGATGCTTCAATTCCTGTAGTAGCTCATTTAGGTTTAACACCTCAATCAGTAAATGCCTTTGGTGGTTTTAAAGTGCAAGGAAAAAGTGAAGAAGCTGCTAGAAAATTAATAGAATCTGCAAAAGCAGTTGAAAAAGCAGGTGCATTTGCTGTAGTATTAGAATGTGTACCAGCTAAACTTGCAAAACTTATATCTGAAAAATTAACTATACCAACAATTGGTATAGGGGCAGGTAATGGATGTGATGGACAAGTTTTAGTTTATCAAGATATGCTTGGAATGTTTTCAGATTTTGTACCTAAATTTGCAAAGCAATATGCAAAGCTTGGAGATCAAATGAAAGATGCATTTAAGTCATATATAGCAGAAGTTAAGGATGGAGTATTTCCAGCTGAAGAAAATACTTTTAAAATAGACGATGAAGTAATAAATAAATTATATTAGGAGTGAAATAAATTGGAAATAGCAACTAAAATTGTTGATGTAAGAACAAAGGTTAATGAATGGAAAAAGCAAGGTTTAAAGGTTGGTTTAGTTCCAACAATGGGTTATTTACATGAGGGACATAAAAGTTTAATTGAAAGAGCTGTAAAAGAAAATGATAGAGTAGTTGTAAGTGTATTTGTAAATCCAATTCAATTTGGTCCAACAGAAGATTTAGCTACTTATCCAAGAGATTTAGAAAGGGATAGTGCCTTATGTGAAGACGCAGGTGCAAATCTTATATTCCATCCAGAAAAAGAAGAAATGTATTTTGATGATTTCTGCACTTATGTAGATATGGATAACTTAACAAAAGTTCTTTGCGGTAAAACTAGACCTATACATTTTAGAGGTGTATGTACAGTTGTATCAAAGTTATTTAATATAGTTAAACCAGATAGAGCATATTTTGGTCAGAAAGATGCACAACAACTTGCAGTGGTAAAGAGAATGGTTAGGGATTTAAACATTGATATTGAAATAGTAGGATGCCCAATAATTAGAGAAGAGGATGGACTTGCTAAGAGTTCAAGAAATACTTATTTAAGTAAGGAAGAGAGACAAGCAGCAACAATATTGAGTAAATCGTTGAAGGCTGCTAAAAAGGCTATAGAAGATGGAGAAAAGGATTCTAATAAAATAGTACAAATAATAGAAGACATGATAAATACAGAAAAACTTGCTAAAATTGATTATGTGGAAACAGTTAATTCATTAACAATGGAACATGTAGATAAAATAGAAGGATCAGTTTTAGTTGCTATGGCTGTTTACATTGGAAAAACAAGATTAATAGATAACTTTATCTATGAAGTATAATTTAGGAGGATTCCCAAATGATGATAACAATGCTAAAAGGAAAAATACACAGAGCTACAGTAGTTCAAGCAGAGCTTGATTATGTAGGAAGCATAACAGTTGATGCAGATCTTTTAGATGCAGCTGGAATTATGGAATATGAAAAAGTTCAAATAGTAGATGTTAACAATGGAAGTAGATTTGAAACATATACAATAGCAGGAGAAAGAGGATCAGGACTTATTTGTTTAAATGGTGCTGCTGCTAGATGTGTGCAAGTTAATGATAAAGTAATTCTTATGGCTTATTGTGAAATGGACAGTGAAGAAGCAAAAAATCATAAACCAAAGGTAGTATTTGTTGATGATGATAATAAAATATCAAGAATATCAAGATATGAAAAACATGGAAGATTAGAAAATCAACAAGATTAGAAAGATGCTCCACTTATAAAGTGGAGCATTAATTTATTATAGCAACATATTATTATTTATAGTATAACGTAATAAAGATAGATTTTAATTATAAGAGAGGTCGTTTGTGTGAGTGTCTAGTATCTTAATATAAAAAGTTAATAATAATTCTAAAAAATATGGGGTGTATACCTTTATTTGTTGTGGAATTATTTAAATTATTAAGATGCAAGCACAGAATTATAAATTTTAAAATATTTAAGGTTATTTATATAAGTATATCCTTAATTAATTATTATAGCTGTGGTTATCCATGGCTATTTTTTTAAAAACAAAATCTATCTAAGTTAAATTCTTTAGCTTGCAAAAGTTTAAGGAGATTTAAAATGAATAAAGTTGTATTAGAAAAGTTACATTATGATAAATTAAAGGAAAAAGTTAAGGAATATTGTGTTATTGGACTTGGAAAGGAATTAGAGGTTGTATAAAGGTAAAAAAATTTATTGAGAATAAACAAGGATATGCACCTACACTTTATGCATATGGTAAAAATTTATCTGAATTAAATTTTATTGTTGATGAAATTAATATATGTATTAAGGGGAATAGAGTTGATTCTAATGCCAGTAGTGAGTTAAAGAAAATCAGAAGACATATAGATATATGTGAAGGAAATATTAAAGAAAAGTTAGAAAGATTTTTAAGAAATCCTTCAAATAAAGAATGTATTCAAGAATTTTTTATAAGTCAGAGAAATGGAAGGTATACAATACCTATAAAGCCTAAATTAAATGAAAAGGGATATATAAGGATTATAAATGGGGTATACCCATTAATAGAAAATGCAGTACCATTAAATTTAGAAATAGGTAAACAATATAGGGGGATTATTATTACAGGACCTAATGCTGGAGGAAAAACTGTAGTTTTAAAGAGTATAGGGTTATTAACATTAGCAGTCCAATCAGGAATTCATATTCAAGCTGAAGTTAATAGTGAATTTTCTATTTTTGATAATATATTTATTTCAATTGGAGATAATCAAAGTGTACAAAATTCTTTGAGTACATTTTCATCTCATGTAAAAGAATTATCTGAAATAATAAAATTAAGTAATAAATCTACACTTTTATTATTTGATGAAATTGGAAGTGGTACAGAGCCAAATGAAGGAGCAGCATTATAGGAGATAAAGTTAGTTTGTTAGAAGAAAATTCAAGTGCTATTATATATAAAGGTGTAGATAAGTATGGCAATGTTACAGTACTTTATAATAATCAATTTATTGAAGTAAATGAAAAGAGGATAAAGCTTGAAATAGAGGCAAAAGATTTGTATCCGGAAAGATATGATTTAAGTCAATTATTTATTAGTTTTAAGGATAGAAAATTAGAACATGATATAGAAAGAGGTTCAAAGAAGGCTTTAAAAAATATTAAAAAACAATTTTTAAAATAAAATGTTGACAAGGTGCCTTAAGTATTGATATAATAATCAACGTGGTCATGGAGAGATGGTCGAGTTGGTTTAAGGCACCGGTCTTGAAAACCGGCGTACCTTTGCGGGTACCTAGGGTTCGAATCCCTATCTCTCCGCCATTTAAAAAATCTCAGCAATTTTGCTGAGATTTTTTTTATATTATTTTTTCTTGCAAGATTTAAATAAGAATAAGCTACCTAATATACATAAAAAAGTTATTAACAAATTATTTTTATTAGATGTTGCTTGGTCATAACCTCATGCATCAGCAATAGCATAGGTTAAAAATTATACTTGAAATGTTAGTTTAAGATAAATTTAGCTACTGAGTCATGTATATTAGAATCAATAATTCCTGTACTTATTTCTTTTAGTGAATTTACAGCATTTGCTACAGCATAGCAATAATCAGAAATATTAAACATAGGAATATCATTATAATTATCACCAAATGATATAATTTTATTATAGTTAAAGGTTCTTTTTAGATAGCTTATTCCGTTGGCTTTAGAAGATTTTATGCTGTAAATTTCCATATAAAAAAGTCCTTTATTGTAGTGATCTTCGTATTTGGTAATATTAATATTATCAATAAGTTTAAGTTTATCATACAAATTGTTTATTACTTGTTCTTTTTCAAGAATAGTAAAGTATAAAATATTAGAATTTTTAGGCACAGGACTTTCAATGAATTTTTTGTATCTCGTTTTATTTGAACGTTCATTAAAAAAGTTAATTTCATAAGATTTTATTAATTTATTATGATATACATTTAGAAAATCATTTTTTATAGTGTATACAAAGGCATTTATATTTTCATTTTTTAGTAGTTGTATTATTTTTAGTGCTATATCATTTGAAAGTTCATTATATTTAATATAATGATTATTTTTAACATCGTATATTACTGAACCATTCATTAATATTGCAGGAATTTTTAAATTTATATCTTTCATAATGTCACATACAGTAGCAGGTGTTCTAGCAGTAGCTATTGTGAAATTAATATTTTTATTTATTGCTTTATTTAACAATTTTATAGTTGTTTTTGACAACTTTGCATCATCATTTAAAAGTGTTCCATCTAAATCTGATATATATAAATTCATATATAATTTTCCTTTCTTAATTGTTAGTAAATATATTATAACAAATGAATGTATATATTACGTAAAATATAAAATAAAAAAAAGTGAAAAAAATTAAAAGAAAAGGTTGACAATGTTTTTTGTCATTGATATAATAAATTTCGTAAGTTGTACGGAGAGATGGTCGAGTTGGTTTAAGGCACCGGTCTTGAAAACCGGCGTACCTTTGCGGGTACCTAGGGTTCGAATCCCTATCTCTCCGCCATTTAAATTTTATATACTCTATTTTTTAGAGGGCATTTGGAGGATTACTCAAGTGGCTGAAGAGGCGCCCCTGCTAAGGGCGTAGGTCGGGCAACTGGCGCCCGGGTTCAAATCCCGGATCCTCCGCCAAAAGCATCTAAGTATTTTACTTAGATGTTTTTTTGTTTTAAAAATTAATACAATAAATCAATTATTAATAAAATTTACTTATTTTTATAAATTTATTATCAAAATTTACAAAAGTGTGGTATAATAAATTTGTGGTTGAAAAGGTTTGCAAAGAACATATAAAAAGGGGAGAATTTTTATGATTAAGGGTGATAATGTTTATCTGAGGTTAACAGAAAAATATGATTTAAATAGGATAATGGATATTTACAAGGAGACTGTTAAAAATAAAGTTGAATATAATAAACATAAAAAATATATTTATGATAATTTTAACAAGATATTAAGTAGTCCATTAACTTGTCTGTCAATAATTAATGAAAAAGACGTGTTGGTAGGGTTTGCAACATACATAGAAGAAGAAAATGATATTTATAAGTTTGGAATAACTATAGGGGAAAGATTCAGAAATAGAGGCTATGGAAAAGAAGTAATTAATCTTATTAAAGAACACTTATTTGCAGTGAAAAATGCTAAAAGCATAACATTAGAAGTTGAAATGAATAATGAAAGTGCTATAAGTTGTTATAATACTTGTGGATTTGTAATAAGTGAATTTGCAGATTTTAAAAGTATAAAGGAAGATATAATGAAAATGGAGCTTATAAATGACAATTACAAGTATTATGAAAGAAAGTGTTCATAATAAAGGAAGATATAATTTATATTTATTACACAGAATAAATATAATTATATATAACAAAAGGCTTATGTAAATCGGGGGGAGTTTGCATAAGCTTTTTTATTATGTAAACTATAATAGTAAAATAGATAATGTAATATTAAATTTTAGGAGATTATTAATAGTTATTAAAAATATATTCAAATATAATCAAATGTAATATAATATATTTAGGGGTGATTATATTTGAGTAAAAATTATAAACCAAAAGAATTTGCA